>NZ_JAOWCD010000079.1:0-7747 GCF_030337175.1 Citrobacter sp. Ca225
GGCTTTGTTGAATAAATAAGATTTCGTGCGAACGACCCTGTAGCTGGCTGGATTTTCAGGCAATACGCACGCTTTCTGGCATCCCAGCCTTTGTCATCCTGTTCAACGCACGCACCATGGCCATAGCTTCCGCTACCTGACCATCGTAGTCACGCAGCGTCAGTGAATCTCCCAACAACTGCTTCATTCTGTACATTGCCGTTTCCGCTATCGAGCGACGGTTATATTCCGTTGTCCATTTCCACCGTGCATTGCTTCCGCTCAGCCGCTGATTAGCAACGGCACGGTTGCGGTCTGCGTACTCACCGGGCCAGTAACCTGCTCCTTTTCGGGGAGGAATAAGCGCGCTGATTTTTTTGCGGCGCAGTTCATCGTGACAGAGCCGGGTATCGTAAGCCCCGTCTGCCGCGGCTGCCCTGATTTTTCTGTGAGTCTGCCGGATAAGGCCCGGGAAGGCTTCTGAGTCCGTGACGTTATTCAGCGACAGGTCTGCACAGACAACTTCATGTGTGTTGCTGTCAACAGCAAGATGCAACTTTCGCCAGATACGACGGCGCTCTTTGCCGTGCTTTCTGACTTTCCATTCGCCTTCACCAAAGACCTTCAGCCCGGTGGAATCAATCACCAGGTGTGCGATTTCACCCCGGGTGGACGTTTTGAAACTGACATTAACCGACTTTGCCCGCTTACTGACACTGGTGTAATCCGGGCAGCGCAACGGAACGTTCATCAGGGCAAAAATGGAATCAATAAAACCCTGCGCAGCCCGCAGGGTCAGCCGGAATACGCGTTTAATCACCAGAACGGTGGTGATGGCGAGATCAGAATAGCGCTGGGGCCTTCCTCGTGATGAAGGCGTTGCCGACTCATACCAGGCCTGAATCGCCTCATCATCCAGCCAGAAAGTGAGGGAGCCACGGTTGATGAGAGCTTTGTTGTAGGTGGACCAGTTGGTGATTCTGAACTTTTGCTTTGCCACGGAATGGTCTGTGTTGTCGGGAGGATGCGTGATCTGATCCTTCAACTCAGCAAAAGTTCGATTTATTCAACAAAGCCGTTCTGATTTTAGTGCGGATAGGGATTGGCTGCAAGGCTGCTAATTGGGATACCACGTTGAATGCCTATATCGTTCATAGAGTAGCGCTGTACATCTCTTGATTTGAGATCATGAAAATACTTACTTGCCATTAAATAGCCTTTAAACTCATCGCCTTACCTTGATACAATCCGTTGTAATTTATAAGGTCAATGCATTGGTGGTGATAAATGACAAGTAAATCTGATTTTTTTGATGCTTCTGATCTGTTTAATCTTCCTGAAGAATTCGACATCCCCGATACTTTTTGTCGTGCTGACGAGTTCTCGAAAAAATCTAAAGTGAGCTTGGAAGATATTATATCTACATGGCTGGATGATAAAATCAGTCTCTATGTTAACCTTCGTTCAGAATACTGCCGAATAATTCGTTACGCGAATAAAAAAGAACATCGTTATGATACATTTGATATCAGAGCTGGAGGAGACTTTTATCAACATAAGGATAGCCCTCAGTTTGCAGTAAGAACATTCATACCTTGTGATAAATCAGAAATAAATGAGTATCCGGTTTTTAATGGCAGTTCTTTTTTTAAATATGTTTACAATGGATATGCCAGTGGTTTTTGGCGACTGCAACCTACAAGCACCACTCGATTAGCAAGGCAAAATTACAATCTCAAAAATGCTAATGAATCTTGGGAAACCATTCCTGGAGAGGTTAAAATATTTGGTCGAGATGAAAGTGATTGTTTGCTTTTTAATAAAGATACTTATGTCTCCTTTGAAAGGATTTATATAGCTGATTCTGGATGTGAAATTTTATGTGAATTATTTCCCTCTAATGAAGCTAGTAATATAGAAAAATATGACCCACCTATTAACAGAGTTGCAATGGTTTTACTTATTAATGAACTGTTCAGCATTAATGGAAATGTGACTTATTCAAATGTCAGCACAATTCTTTTAAGTAATGGAATTGAAGTTACGCAATCAACCATAAAAAAAGTCCTCGAAGAAACATCTGAAAAAAGAGATCAGCCTTACAAACATCAGCCTCAGCATTCGAAGATAGCTTCGTGCTTAATCACACTTTATTGCAAAGGCAAAAATCTTGCTAAGACACCATCAAATGTAGCTCAAATATTGAACGAGCTTGCCAGGTCATCACCAAGAGAGTGGAGCATTATTTTCACCTCTAAAATGGCTGCTAACCTAATGAAAATAAAATAAAAAAACACCTCTTGCTAAAGGCTTAACAAAGCCTTAGCAAGAGCTCCTCAGCTTTACTCCACACTCGCACTGTTTCATGCTGCACTCACTGAAACAAAGGAGGCAGTATGAGTACAACATCTATCATTCCAACCCCTGAACAACGGCTGCAAATTCTGCATGTCTACGGTGAGAAAGGTGACCGTCTGGTGCGTGAAAAAGAGCGACAGTATATCACTTCGATTTCTCGCTCGACAGCCTGGAAGCTCGAAAAGGCTGGGAGGTTTCCTCAACGCAAATCACTTGGAGCTAAGTCGTGCGGGTGGTTGCTTAGCGATCTACTCTACTGGATTAATGAACGCTAAGAACCATGGTTTTTTAGTATTTTTCATCTAATGGTTGGGAATGCATCTTGCTATTTCCACTATTAATAGCGGAATAGCAACTCAACCGGAGGTACTTTTTACATTAAATGATGATGAGGATTTATGTCGGGAGATCAAGAGTTCCCCATACATGTGTTCCCCGCGAGGGCGGGAAATGCAATTTATGAGATAGTGCAACATACTCATGCACCGCTTCCCATGGTTGCAGCAGAGATGCTTGGCGTCATATCTCTTGCTTGTCAGAACAGAATTGATGTTTGTAGATTGAATAATCTGCGTAGCCCTACATCGCTTTTTATTGTGACAATTGCGGAATCTGGGGAACGGAAGAGCACGGTAACTAAGTTGTTAATGAAGCCCATTTACCAACTAGAGGAACGGCTATTTGACCTATATAAACAAGAAATAATTAAGTGGCGGTATAACGTAAAGATTTTCAAGGCGGAAGAGAAAGCTTTGATGTCAAAACTGAAGTCAGAGATCCGTGGTGGCAAAGATCCAACCATAACACGTGAAAGTCTGAGTATGCTGCAAGATAGTTATCCTGTAGAGCCTGTCAGATATAAGTTGACGTTTAATGATACCACACCAGCGGCGATAAAAGAGTATCTCTGTGGTGACTGGCGATCAGTTGGCATTTTATCAGATGAGGCTGGGACCATATTTAATGGTTATGCATTAAATGAATTGCCGTTTGTCAACAAAATGTGGGATGGCGCAACGTATTCAGTCGAAAGGAAAAACGCACCTGAGAGGTTAATAAAAAATGCCAGATTGACATTATCCCTACAGGTTCAGTCTGTAGTTATTAATAGATATATTGAAAGAAAAGGGGATATAGCAAAAGGGATAGGATTTTTTGCTCGTACACTTATTTGTCGTCCCTTTTCCACACAAGGATATAGACAAATAACTAATCCTGTTGTCTCAAGTGAACATTTGTCTGTGTTCCATGAGCGATTAATGGAGATCGTCAATGAGAGTATCGAAAACAAAGATGAACGTATTTGCCTGCATTTCTCGCCAGAAGCAAGACAGAGATGGATTGCATTTTATAATCAAGTTGAAACAGAAATGCGGTTACTCGGATTTCTTTCAGACTTTAAAGATTATGCATCTAAAATCGCTGAAAATATGGCAAGGATTGCTGCTTTATTACACTATTTTAATGGTGATGAAGGGGATGTATCACTTACCGCTGCTGAAGCTGCTATAGAAATAAGTGCATGGTACGTAGATGAGTATATAAAATTATTTTCCAAACAACAGGAGCTAGATATGGTCAATACAGATGCAGATGAGCTTTATTGGTGGATAAAAGAATATTGCAATCAAAATTTTTTACCATATATGAGGAAGAATACCATACTGCAATATGGGCCTAACCGGTTCAGGGGCCGCGGTAAAGTAAATGAATTATTAAGCACTCTTTATTCTCAAGGGAAGATAAAGGCTGCTAAAAAAGGAAAAACTATCTTTATACAGGCGATGGATACCTGGGGGGTTTAATGAAGTAAAAAAATACCATCGATATACTTGCTTGTTCTAACTAATTGCAGAGTTATTTTGGAACTGCCACCGCAGGCAGGTGATAGCTTTTGCCTAAATTTAAATGTTGGAAAGGTAATATATATTTATTTGATAAATCACTCACAACATATCCCTGTGAATAGCAGGGATATTAAAATCAGAGATGTATGATGAAACTTTACCAAGGTACTCATGGCGATCATATTCTCGCTTACAGAGATAAAATTGCTCTGACAGTCAGTAATGCTATCAATCATTTTCCACGTACTATGGCATTAAGAGCGGATCTTCATTACCCACCTATTTTAGATAATGGTGATACGGTATGCTGTTTTCCTAACCTTGAACCCGGTGCAATATCACGATTTCTGGATTCGATGAAAGCGATTTTGGAAGCACATGAACATCGCAGAAAGTTTGCTGGGATCAGAGTCAATAAGAACGTTGTACGTAATGTCTGGGCAAGAGAATACTCAAAGAATGGCAAATGCCATTTCCACATTTGCTTGTTCTTTAACAAAGATGCTTACTACCATCTGGGGCATCTCAAACATAGTGGTACACTTAGCAATCTGATAGTCAGGGCGTGGTATAGCGCTCTCGGCTTGGAACTTGAAGATTGTCGTGAAATTGTACATTTTCCGGACAATTGCAGGTATGTGCTCAACGTAAACGATCCTGATTTTGACATCATATACAATGAGTTGCTTGAACGACTGGATTACTTGACCAAGCTTGATACGAAGGTATTTGGTGAGGGAGATAGAAGTTTCGGGTGTAGTCGGGGATAATTTTTACTGCAATGGCCTTTCTTATGCGAGAAAGGCCAAATCAAACCAGATAACGTTAATTATTTAACTTATTCACTTACTGCAATCTGCGCTTCGGACAAAAATATAGCATCCAAAATTTTTGTAGATTGTAGTAGCTTGTCAAGAGCTGTTTGCAATGGAAAAAATACTTCATGTTCCACTGGAAACTCACCATGCTCTTTCCAGCACTCAGTGAGTAAATTAGGTTTAATCGTGACAGGTAGGAAATAGTTACCTTTCCCTTGTTCCAATAGCCCTAGTGTCTGCAGTTGCTCACGGTAGGATTGTTGAACATTACTCGCATAACTAGCAATCTTTTTGACTCCACCAAAATACCCGGCATTCAATTTAAACTCAAAACCAAACAGCCCCTGCTCGGTTCCCGTACCCGTCAGGACGGCTAAAATATAATCATTTCCTTCAGTAACAGTCGAACTGTTTTCAAACCAATATTTGCAGTTAACGCCTTCAATGACCCAAGCTGGATGGGCCAGCCAGCAATAATCCTGATGTTCATAATTTGCTTTACCTACCCAGCTGTTGTCTTTCATAAATCGTTCAACACACTGATCAAAGCTTTTCCAGAAGGCAGGGCTTAAATGCTTTTCAAAATAAACAACAGCTTCGTTAAACATCTTTAGTTGCGAAAGAATCAGTATACCGGCCTGACGTTCTGCATCGCTGTGTGGATTCATGTCTAATCCCTTAAATTAAAATGTACGAACTCGATTAAGAAAGCAAAATGCGGCATGGGCAGCCATTTGGCGTGAAGGAGAGTTTTCATTGGCAGAAATGAATTCTTTGTAATGCGGTTGCAACGAAGACTCTAAAGCTGAGGCGAGATGTCGCCAGGAAATACAGGGAACATACTCTGGTTTGAAATCTAAGCCACAGGTCAGCGGTTTTCCGCCACGAGGCGTTAAAAAGATAACGGCCCAGGGACGTGACATTGCGCGTAATTTGGCATCAGAACAGTATCGGGCAACTTGTTCCGGCTGCTCATAGGCATCAATTTTCACCTCGATAAGCAGGAAAAAATTATCCGCATTGATTTCTACATCAACACGATTGGTATTATCGCCAGTAGGATTAGTTTCAACCCGCACCCGACAATAGTGAAGGTAATCTTCAGGGATATCATTTCTGCTGTGTCGTATTGCCTGCAGGAATGCCTGTAAAGGTAGTCTCCCGAAACCATGGGTTCCCTCGGGATCAAGAAGCCATGAAAGGACTGCAGTATTGCGAACCTCTTTACGCCCAAGGCCTGCTACTTCCCAGGGATCAAAAGATAAAGAGCGATGCTGAACAACTTTCAGTGGTTCAGAGAGAAGGCTGAAAAATTCAGTTAGCTGAGATGCATCAATATTTGTTTTTTTATCTTTTTCTCTGGCCCACTCCAGGTTTTTTGGCCATTGGTGAAAAAATTCCGGTAGCAACTCAACCAATGAAGAATTGTCATGTTCCATTAGATGCCCACTCAAAAAAGACGAATCGTTCATATTAGCGGCAATTCAAAACACTTCACCGGTTTCCCGTCCTGCATTTCTACCAGTAATCGTGCAGATTGCGGCTGCTCAGCCAACAATCCTTGTTGGAATTTCCCGAACGACGAATGTGCCTCTTCAATAGCCATCTTTTGCTGCATTAACGTCGTTGTCGTCCATTTCCCCAGTAATACTTTATTGGCATTGGTGGTATTGCTCTGTTCCGTCAATGGGCTTTGTTGAATAAATCGAACTTTTGCTGAGTTGAAGGATCAGATCACGCATCCTCCCGACAACACAGACCATTCCGTGGCAAAGCAAAAGTTCAGAATCACCAACTGGTCCACCTACAACAAAGCTCTCATCAACCGTGGCTCCCTCACTTTCTGGCTGGATGATGAGGCGATTCAGGCCTGGTATGAGTCGGCAACGCCTTCATCACGAGGAAGGCCCCAGCGCTATTCTGATCTCGCCATCACCACCGTTCTGGTGATTAAACGCGTATTCCGGCTGACCCTGCGGGCTGCGCAGGGTTTTATTGATTCCATTTTTGCCCTGATGAACGTTCCGTTGCGCTGCCCGGATTACACCAGTGTCAGTAAGCGGGCAAAGTCGGTTAATGTCAGTTTCAAAACGTCCACCCGGGGTGAAATCGCACACCTGGTGATTGATTCCACCGGGCTGAAGGTCTTTGGTGAAGGCGAATGGAAAGTCAGAAAGCACGGCAAAGAGCGCCGTCGTATCTGGCGAAAGTTGCATCTTGCTGTTGACAGCAACACACATGAAGTTGTCTGTGCAGACCTGTCGCTGAATAACGTCACGGACTCAGAAGCCTTCCCGGGCCTTATCCGGCAGACTCACAGAAAAATCAGGGCAGCCGCGGCAGACGGGGCTTACGATACCCGGCTCTGTCACGATGAACTGCGCCGCAAAAAAATCAGCGCGCTTATTCCTCCCCGAAAAGGAGCAGGTTACTGGCCCGGTGAGTACGCAGACCGCAACCGTGCCGTTGCTAATCAGCGGCTGAGCGGAAGCAATGCACGGTGGAAATGGACAACGGAATATAACCGTCGCTCGATAGCGGAAACGGCAATGTACAGAATGAAGCAGTTGTTGGGAGATTCACTGACGCTGCGTGACTACGATGGTCAGGTAGCGGAAGCTATGGCCATGGTGCGTGCGTTGAACAGGATGACAAAGGCTGGGATGCCAGAAAGCGTGCGTATTGCCTGAAAATCCAGCCAGCTACAGGGTCGTTCGCACGAAATCTTATTTATTCAACAAAGCC
>NZ_JAOWCD010000080.1:0-46433 GCF_030337175.1 Citrobacter sp. Ca225
GGCTTTGTTGAATAAATCGAACTTTTGCTGAGTTGAAGGATCAGATCACGCATCCTCCCGACAACACAGACCATTCCGTGGCAAAGCAAAAGTTCAGAATCACCAACTGGTCCACCTACAACAAAGCTCTCATCAACCGTGGCTCCCTCACTTTCTGGCTGGATGATGAGGCGATTCAGGCCTGGTATGAGTCGGCAACGCCTTCATCACGAGGAAGGCCCCAGCGCTATTCTGATCTCGCCATCACCACCGTTCTGGTGATTAAACGCGTATTCCGGCTGACCCTGCGGGCTGCGCAGGGTTTTATTGATTCCATTTTTGCCCTGATGAACGTTCCGTTGCGCTGCCCGGATTACACCAGTGTCAGTAAGCGGGCAAAGTCGGTTAATGTCAGTTTCAAAACGTCCACCCGGGGTGAAATCGCACACCTGGTGATTGATTCCACCGGGCTGAAGGTCTTTGGTGAAGGCGAATGGAAAGTCAGAAAGCACGGCAAAGAGCGCCGTCGTATCTGGCGAAAGTTGCATCTTGCTGTTGACAGCAACACACATGAAGTTGTCTGTGCAGACCTGTCGCTGAATAACGTCACGGACTCAGAAGCCTTCCCGGGCCTTATCCGGCAGACTCACAGAAAAATCAGGGCAGCCGCGGCAGACGGGGCTTACGATACCCGGCTCTGTCACGATGAACTGCGCCGCAAAAAAATCAGCGCGCTTATTCCTCCCCGAAAAGGAGCAGGTTACTGGCCCGGTGAGTACGCAGACCGCAACCGTGCCGTTGCTAATCAGCGGCTGAGCGGAAGCAATGCACGGTGGAAATGGACAACGGAATATAACCGTCGCTCGATAGCGGAAACGGCAATGTACAGAATGAAGCAGTTGTTGGGAGATTCACTGACGCTGCGTGACTACGATGGTCAGGTAGCGGAAGCTATGGCCATGGTGCGTGCGTTGAACAGGATGACAAAGGCTGGGATGCCAGAAAGCGTGCGTATTGCCTGAAAATCCAGCCAGCTACAGGGTCGTTCGCACGAAATCTTATTTATTCAACAAAGCCCGACGAGCGTACCTTTTGGGGAAAACATCTTTTGAAAGACATAACGAACGGATATATCGTTACGTGATAAGTTATGATTGGAAAATAGCGTCGCATTCATTATCTCTCGTCAAAAATCAGGCCGAAGGTAAAGAGAAGATAATATTATTATAGGTGAGGTTTGTGTCGATGGGAATGATTATTAAAGGAAGGTTGCCAATGAATTAGCGGCTTTTGATTGGTCACCCACATATTTTTGGCTTCAGCACCGATACATATTGACTATCCTTTTATTCATTATCCGTGAGTTATTCATCCCCAGCTTCTTCATAATATGTACCTTATGGCTGTGTACCGTTTTGTGATCAATATCGAGGAGTAATGCGATTCTTTTATTGTTGTTGCAGGCAATGATTAACTCCAGAACCTGAAGTTCCCTGGAGGTTAGCGTACGCCGGGTACATAATCCCTGACAGCCATCGGCGGTTAAAGGTCTGTTGATGATGGCAGAGAAATCTGATAAAGATGATTCATCATTCAAAATCAATAAATTATCAATATCAAGCAACTCCCGAAACAGTCTGGAGAGGTCACTTTTTACAATTAAAACCAGCAACGCGCAGTGCGTAAGACGCTTGCGCAGGGAGTTAAGCAATGCGACAGTTGTGGCTGCAGATATATCCTTATGGATAGTGTTGATAATAACGGTAGTGGTCGATGGTGTGATGACTCCCTTAACCATATCCTGGAAGTTAAGGGTGGTGATGTTTTTTTCGTTATCAACCATATAATCGTGGATTGATTGTCCGATGATATTGTCGTCAGTATAAAGCAATATGTTTTCCAATGGGTTAAAATTTCCTGTTGATTATCTTTATCATAAAAACATCTTGCGTACTATTGCATTAATGTTGATTTAGGTTAAAGTGATTGTGTTTTTTTGAAATTTTATTTTGTCAGGTGAATTAAGCCAAGGATCGCCTGTTTTTTATTTTTCTATCAATTATCAATTTGATAATTATTTCTTCTATTTCCTCTTTTTTTTCTTCACTTTCGTAATAAAACATGCAAGATACCCTGAAGTTTGTTGTATCACATTGTTTGTGGTTATTTGTTTCGGATATATGTTTTATTTTTAAATTAACAAGGATTCGTCCGTACTCCCCAAGATTTAACTCTGAGTTTTCAAGTTTATTTCCACTTCTAATAAAACTATGCAAAGGTTCCGGGTATATAAACGAGCAACCACCTTCTGATATATCATTCAAGTGATATTTATAAATAGTGCCACTTCTGTATCTTCCAGAGCAATAAAACTGACTTTCGTACCTAACGTTAATTCTTGGTGATGTCCTTCGTTGTAGTATTGATAATGATTCAGGAATAATGAAGCATAGAAGATTGTTTGAATTTCTTTTGTCAGTGATTCGATTGTTGGTTGCGAATTCTATTTTCCCTAATGGACTGTGGATGATAAAATAAAAAATGCTCTCTTTAGGAAGATCTGGATAATAGGTGGATGGTTTTATATAGAAAAAATTACCTTCTACTTTTTTTAGTGTCGACTGGTGTTTTATACCATTACAATAGAAGTACAATTCAGATTGAATCCTGAGTTCATCTCTCAGAATTGCAATAATTTCATATTTGAACTTTTTAGAAACTCCCTCAGACATATTGACTCCCTAATCCAAAAAAAACAAAATTTTAATTTATTATCCCATGCTGGAATCGTATTTTTCTTAAAAAATACGCCCTCATAACCTATTGTTTAATTTAAAAAAATAGGATAATCCTATTGATTGGTGGTTGACATTGTCGAACTTTCTTTGGTGATGCCTCTAATTGGTTGAATCTGATGTATAATGCGGGCTTTTGAGGTTCTCTCATGCCCAGCGTTAACGTCCATTGTCCCCGTTGTCAGTCTCCTCAGGTTTACCGCCATGGTCAGAACCCTAAAGGTCATGACAGATTTCGCTGCCGTAACTGCCACCGCGTGTTTCAGCTCACTTACGCTTATGAGGCCCGTAAGCCGGGCGTTAAAGAGCAGATAACCGAAATGGCCTTCAACGGTGCCGGGGTTCGCGATACTGCCAGAACACTGAAGATTGGCATTAACACCGTCATCCGGACTTTAAAAAACTCGCGCCAAAGCGAATAACCTCTTCGCCCGTTGCCCATGCTGATGTGGCACTTATCTGTGAACTCGATGAGCAATGGAGCTTCGTTGGCAGTAAAGCCCGGCAGCACTGGCTCTGGTACGCGTACAACACCAAAACAGGCGGTGTACTGGCCTATACTTTTGGTCCACGAACCGATGAAACCTGCCGTGAACTGCTGGCGTTACTGGAGCCCTTCACCATCGGCATGATCACCAGCGACGACTGGGGTAGCTATGGCCGGGAGGTGCCGAAGGATAAGCATCTGACCGGCAAGATATTCACCCAACGTATTGAGCGTAATAACCTGACGCTCCGCACCCGCATTAAGCGGTTGGCTCGTAAAACAATCTGCTTCTCACGCTCAGTTGAGGTCCACGAAAAAGTCATCGGAGCTTTTATCGAAAAATACATGTTCTACTAATTGGATGCACTACCCCCACATCATGAAAGAGTTTATCGGGTAGTCTCGCATGATGGAATCAAACAGCAGACATATCTGACTGCTGCTCCAGACGAACTTCCTCTGAATTGCAGGCAGAAGATAGTGGCGTAAATTAATCGAATCTATCGCTTGTTTTATCGTTATTGCTTTTTCATACTGGCCAGCCATCATAAACCTCATATGTTATATTAGCTGGCCTATTTTAATTTAATACGTGTCGGTAGTACAGTCTTTGCACAAACTAATTTATGCAATGGAAAAGCTGACGGCTCGGTTTGTGTTTTTCATTCGGGTAGACGCGCATTGCGGATGCACAAAGTGATGAAACCTGTCTTGCTATATTTTTACCGAAGTTAACAAGAAGGCCGTGCTTTATTTTTTCACCGTCTGCCCTGATACTGATGATAAAACTGAACTGGTATACCGTTATGTCTGTCAGGTCATTGCCAAACGTTACGCTGGCAGCCTTATTTATTTCAATTTCATAATCCCTCAGGTCAGTGTTAAGTCTTGCTGTTGCATCTACAAGTGCGTATTCTTTATCAATAATCATAACTTTCTCACTTATCATGTTAATGTGATTTAATCATCACTAATAATATGTTGTGATTTTAATTACGATTATTCGTCTGTTTGCTCCCGTAATGCATTATCTGATGAATAATGTTCATGTGGGGTAACGCTTCCATAAATTCAGACTGTTCAATCAGCGAAATGAGCGCATTATCGATTTCAAAGATTGTATCCGGTAATACCTCAACCAGCCTGATTCGGGACAGGGAGATAACGAACACGCCCGGTGACGTACACCCGGCAAGAAACCACTCCGCATGGCTGCAAAGCAGGCGATAGGGATGAACGGTATGGCTGACGTTTTTATCGGTTTTGATACGTACCTGGGTCTGGTTAAGTATGGCGAGCGTCAGTCTGCTGAAATCCCCAAAGAGCGTGGGTTTCTGGCGCGGCTCCGGGAGCATAATCCTGTAGGGTGAAGGGTGCTCCCCGTCAAGCAGAAGGCTCAGCAGTTTGGCATCCATCGCGGGTAACAGACGGTCAAGATGCAGCAGTCTCGCCAGTATCTTCATATCCCGTTCCGTGCGGCGACGAAAGTAATGGGAGGCAAGCTGATACACGCCGTTGCTCTGTTCAATATCAAGGTACGTCAGACGGACGTTGAAATCCCGTCGCAGCGTACGCGTCGTCACCCCAAATTCTTCTGCCAGTGTTCCAATATGTAGCTTTTCACCCTGAAACAAACGGCTCAGGATGATGGAAAGGCGGGTTGCCAGTCTGTCATGTTCGTTTTCTTGTGTTATCAGCGTCATACATCGTTCCCGAATTTAGCCGGGAAATGATGCCAGCAGTAGCGGACAGGATTTGTCCGCCCTCTGATGTTTTTTAAAGCCTGAAAACCTTAAATGCTAAGTGTTAAACGTCAGTACTCTCAGGTGAATAAAGATGCTTCTGGCGCATGTAGGCAATAAAAATACAGGATGGTAACGTCACCCGGTATGCGGGACCGGCTAAATCTATCAGCAGCCAGAGAGAACTGAGCACCCAGCCCACGGGACCTGCAAAAGCGCCCATGGTACGTGTCAGCATGGCATTTCCTGCAACGGTCAGCCCTCTGCCTAACAGGGCTTTCGCCACACCATTTGTGACAACAAGTGCCATCTGATAGGCCGCAAACCCGGATGTTTTTATCCCCGCCTGGATTGCCATGGTCAGCAACTCCGGCGTGGGGTTGCTGTAGCCTGTCTGCAATTCTTCCGCCACGGTCTTTAGCTGATCGGGCGTCATCTTCTCAAGGCTTTTCTCCAGGATCTTCATCAGCAGATTCATTTCAATGGTTTCAACGCTGGATTTGTTGTTGTAGTTCACCTTCATTTTATCGCAGGCATCGGTGAGAATTTCCCGGTACAGCACCCCTTTCCCCCACCGGAGCAGCGTGGCAAAGCTGTTCGCCCCAAACGTCTGAACCTCGGCGGCAATGGCATCCCAGTAGCGCGGGTGGTTGGGCTTGTGTTTTTTATACTGAGGATCATAGGTCAGCGTTTCCGTGATGCGTGCCAGTCCGTCTTTCGGATCGCAGATAAGCACAGAAACCAGTAAATCCAGATCGTCACGATGGCAGTGGCGCAGAAACTCAAGGTCAGGGTCGTGTCGGTAGGTAGCCATATTTCACCTCATAGCGGATATTGGACCTGACAGTTTAATTACTCCCCCCGGACAGGACGTGTCCGGCTGATCAAGAAAAAGTAAAAAAAAACCTGCCCGAAAGCAGGTTTCTGTTCACCGGATGGAGGTATAACGCGTCGGGATTACTTTCCGCGCCATTCCTTTTCCACTTTATCCGCAAAAGCATCGCACTGCCGGGCATATTCCGGGTTATAGAGCAGCTCCGACTGCGAAAGCTGCATGGCGGTCATGCTGCCGTTACGGGCATTTGATTCGAGCCAGGTTCTGCCATAGGTTTTGTTCATCACCTGAAGTACCCTGTTGAATACCGGTCCGTTGAAGCGGGCATTGAGATTGACGCCTTTTACCTGAAGGCCGCTGTCACTGGTCTGGGTCAGGCGGGTGGAGTACATCGCGCAGAAGGTCGAGTTGGTTATCATCTGAGCGTCAGCCTGCTCGTCGGCGAACGCGCTGTGGCTGAAGGCGGAAAGCAGAATTGTGGCGGTTAACAGTTTTAAAATTTTCATCATGTTCCCTTATGGATTGAAAAGCGGAGACAGCCTGCCATACGGGGTGGTCAGGAGATGTCCGGCAGAGAAAAAAGTCAGGGTTTCAGCGAGGGAGCCAGTCGCCAGAGGTGAGGGCCAGCGGATTCCAGCACAAAGGCCAGATGGGTGAGGTCCCGTCTTGCTGTACGGGGAGACACGTCAAACTGCCGGATGATGTAGCGAACAGATATTGTCTGACCGTAAAACAGGGCCATGGTCAGTCGGATAAGCCGTTCTCCCTGTCCGGTGACACGTTGCCTGCAACGGCTGGCTTTCATCGTTGCCATACGCGCCATCGGTCCCCTTTCTGAAAAGAATCGAGGTGTCTGGCAAGCCAGATATCAGGGCACGAATCGCCGGTAACGCAGCGGGCAGTAAACCGGTGGCAGTTAAAGTCGAGCAGGCTATAAGGATAGCGCTGACCCACTGCCGCCTTTGCCCGTTCAGCGGCCTGCGCACAACCCTGAGGCGTCAAATCCATACAGTCGGTATACACCGAGATAGCGGAGTTCCAGCCATCGAGCCGGTCAAGAAACCCTTTGGCCTTACTTTTGATAACGGTTCCATCGCCATCAAGATGAACAATATCGCCGTTACCCACATAGATACCGCTGTGTGCGGCAAGGCCAAAAAGCAGTTCGCACTGCACGATACCACCGTAAGCCGGTTCATCGACGCAGGAGAGAATGCAGTTATCGATAAATGAATCCACGAAGTTCAGCAGCAGAAGCCGGTACATAACATTCAGTTCCTTACTACGGGGGAGAGGGGGGATGCGGGGGAAACGTTGTGAACACTCAGCTTTCCCACAACGTACGGACCGTGAAAACCCCCATATCGTGGTAAGCCATAAAGTTACTTTCCCATAGCGACCAGAACTCACGGGCGTCGACATGAGAGATATCGCCACAACGGGAAAGCCACGTGTATTGTTGCGTCCAGCTCACATCGACATCTTTTTCAAGCTCAGGCCATGGATGCCCTGCATAGTGAAAATCGGTGACGTAATCGAGCTGCCAGTCTTCTCCGGCAGGGATGAGGCGTATTTCGACCGGATGCCAGCCGCCCTTTTCCGGTGAGTATTCAGGGTCACGGAAGTTAATGGTTAATCCGGTGATGGGGTGACGATGAGGCGGTTTTTGCGCGAGGATATCCAGAAGCAGTTGGGTGAACGACCGGGAGAGAGGCAGCACATAGCCGCCCTGCAATATTACGGGTGATGACATAGTGAATTTCCTGATTTTTGGTTAACAGAACACAGAAAAAGCGGGGTTAGTCCTGGCTGAGCGTAGCAAGCTGCGTCATACGATGCTGCCAGTCGGCATAGCAGCGGTGCATAAAGAGTCTGCTGCTGTCCGCTTCGATAAGGCAGATATCCGGACTTCTGAGTACGGCGGCAAGAAACCCGGCGTTGTTGGTGCTGCCCTGACCAAATAGTGGTCGAAACACACGCGACGGAAAGCTGTCCTGCTGCTGTTCAAGAATGGCGTGAATCGCATCAAGCGTTATCCATTCACGGGAGAACAGGCCTCCTTCGCCATTGGCGGTTAAGCGCAGGGCAAGGCTTCCGGTATCACCCTCCTTACCCAGCTCATACGTCAGCAGCCCCTTACTGTGGGGGCTGATTTTCTCGGCGTCCCCACTGTAGAACACGGTATAGCTTTCGGTGACGGCGGCTTCGGTAGCGATTTTTTTCTTACTCATGGTTCAGTGCCTCAATCAGGTTCTGTAGCTGCGGGATAACGGTTGTTTCCGGGAACACCAGATAGATACCCTGTCCGTCATCGCAGACGATACCGAGCAGGAGATACCAGCCATCATCAAGTGCGGTGACGTATTCCGGGTTAGCCAGTGCGACTGCCAGCAGCGGGTCTTCGGGGAGCGTGTCATCGTGGTTGAGATGCCAGAGCAGGGTTCCCGTTTCGTTCCAGAAATCGGTAAACAGGTCGATATCATCGACAGGGCCAAGGATTTCATTGCTGAGGGCCACCAGTGCGGAGGCGGGCAGGTTGAGAAGGGGAATACTGGTGGGAGTCGTGAGTTTAAACATGATTATCTCCATAACTAATTGATTCATATTGATAATATGTTTTCAAATGACTTTTAGTTACATTTTTTTTACGTTGTTTGCTTATTTTGGATTATGTCCTTAAATTTAGTGGTGGGCTGGCGTTAAATCCCGTTTTTTTTAGATTTTAAGCGTTTTATAAAGAAATTAGCATGAGCTGTTTTAACTGAAAATGAGAGAACGCTTGCGCACAATTGCTATTGATTTTCTTACTTATTTTCTCAATCACAAAACGCCTTAAATAGTTCAAAAAACAAGCAACACCCCATAATCGATATTCTTTATGGAGAGAAACGACGTTCAGGCCTGAAAGTGGGGGAGTGGCACTTTCAGGAGATTAAGGGGGCAAACAGGCCTCTTTAACGCGTGCTTTTCTCACCAAAATGTCAGAGTCGGTGATTTGCACTTCAGTATTTCTGCCAATACTATTCGCTTCATGTGCTGGCCAGCATCTAACTCAATACCCTTAATTTGTATTAATTGAGCGAGATGTATGCATTATGAAACCCGATAGTTCTTTAAACCTAATAACGCTGACAATGAAACAGAATGATGTTGATTCTGTGGATGGTCGCTTTTGTAAGTCAGCGCAAAACATCAAAACCAGCGTTGACGTTGATGATTGCTGTGTTGAACCAATGGCCCGACATCGCAGCCCAAAGAATCAAAGAGAGGCATTCACTAAAGCTTTTTTTGATGAGTGTAAAACCCGTGCAATACAAACTGGCCGGACTATCGAAGCCAGCGATACAAAATGTACCGGGCTTAAGGCTATATTCCACTCATCCGGACGCATTAAGTTTATTGTCCGCAAAAGTATTCGCGGAAAGAATGTTTACGTTTCCGTAGGAAGTTACCCTGAATTTTCCATTAATAACGCAAGGGAGCATGCCTTTAAAATAATTCAGGAGCTTAAGGCTTCCGTTGAGACTTATGGTGAGCGTTTTCTTACTCACAGTAAAATGACGTTTAATGAGCTTGTGGATGAGTATGAGAAAAGCGTACTCAGCACAGGCGTTAAGCGTTCAGCTAACACCGATCTTTCTAAGATCCGTAAATACCTGCGCCCTCTTCTCGGTGCCAAAAAGCTGGCAGGTATGACGGAGGCAGATATTCTGAGCTATCTGCATAATCTCGATCTCAAGCCTGCCACCCGCAACCGCCATCTGGCGCTCATTAAAGCGGTGTTTACCTGGGCTATACGCATGGGATACATCAGCCGTTCTCCGGCGCTTTATATCAAAGCGCTGCCTGAAGTGACGTCAGATCGCCGCGCCATGGATGACTCCCAGCTTCAGCGCTGGATGGAAGTCTGTGAGTGCTGGCGTAATGGTAAACCCGATCATGAAGCCCTTACTCTTCTCATGTTCCTTGCCCTGACGGGGCTGCGTCTGGGGGAAACCCGTCACCTTCGTCTTGAAGATGTGGACTGGAGCCGCAAGGTTATCACCCTTCGCCATACCAAAAACGGCAAACTACGCCGTGTACCGGTATGTGATAAGGCTTTCGTTCTTCTGACAGAACAGCGTCAGCATCTGGGTGATGAAGGCTGGGTATTTCCGGGCAAGGGAACCGACAATCCGGTTGCTGAGCCACGTCGCCTGCAAAAACGACTTTGTGAGGCTGCGGGTATTCCACCGTTCACCATCCATGAGATGCGTCATACCTTTGCGACAAAGCTCATTGAGAGCGGGGCCGACATTCACACCATCAAAGATTTATTGGGTCACAGCACTATCAAAGTAACCGAAATATATGTGCACAGTTCGCCCGCGCGTTACCACGAAGTCGTTAACCGGGCGATGGGATAACAACCTTCACTCAACGGTATGGTTTTTAACTATGGTTCTGATGCACCCGTTTTCTGACGGTGGCGTAATTTGATGGTAATACACATGAATAAAAAAGTGACAACTAATGTTCCTAAGGTTTCCGGGATTAAGCGTATTCGCGTTTTTGCTGACCGCGATAAAAATTTCACCAAAATGTCGGAGGCAATTATCAGGCGTGCTGAAAAGACTGAAGTCGGTGAAGATGATATCGCTTCACTCGGTATTAGTGATGGGCTGCCACGGCATTATGTGAATACGGCTGATGGCCTTTTCTTCATCGGTGGACAGAAACCTGTGCTGGTTTGCGGTACGCCAGTTGTGCCTGTCGCCCTGTTTTGCGGGAAAGATAAGGAGTCCAGTCTTGGGATTCGCCTTATGACCGGTAACGGGCTGGGTAAGTATGTTAAGGCCCTGGTGCGCTTTGAGGATATTGTTCAGAGCGGTGCTCAGGTAGTAGGCAAACTGGCAGATCGTGGATTTTGTGTTGGCTCCTCTCCACAGCAGTTTGCCCTTTTTGACCGTTTTCTTCAGCGCTGCCGGAGTTTACCGCTGCCTGTCTATCTGATGGCAGATGCGATGGGATTCGTTTCGGAGGATATGGCCTTTTTACATGGTTATGAGCCCGTTGTGACCTCTCTGACCGGGTTTGATTATCTGCTGCCGGGATTCCGCGTGCGTCCCGGACTGCACAAAGGTGGGGCTCTGGAGGAGTGGATTAACCTCATCCGGGAAAATGTCCATGGCTGGGCGCAGACCTTTGCGCTGAGTGCGTCCTTTGCTTCGATGCTTCTGGTTCCTGCCGGTATGGATGTGGGCATGTTTCATTTTCACGGCGTATCCACCACCGGTAAAACGCTTCTCCTGATGCTGGCTGCATCGGTCCATGGTGATGGCAGCGAGCCGGGTAGTGGGGGGAATGTAAATATTATTCGCTGGAATACCACGCCTAACGCGATGGAGCGCCTTCTCGCTGACTATTCTGGTCTGGTCGCCTGCGTCGATGAACTGGGTGCGAGTAATCATAAGCAACTTTCCTCACTGCTTTACAACATTACGTCAGGTACGGCAAAAGAGCGCCTGAACCGTGGCCTGACGGCAGATGAGCCGTTTAAATGGCGCATGTTTATTCTCTCCACCGGTGAGATGTCAATCTCCGAAAAGCTGGCTGAACAGAAAGCCGTGTTACAGGGAGGGCAGGAGCACAGGGCCATCAGTATGGAACTGTTGCCTGAGGATGCTCAAAAACCGGATGAACCGGTATCAGAAACACGTGCCCGTGCAGATGCACTGAAGACGGGGCTGGCAGAGGCTTATGGTCATGCCGGGCCTGCATTTATCGGCAAACTGTTATCCGGGAAAAATACGGCTGGCGGTCTTCGCACCTACGCAGAGTTTTCATCCTGGCTCCAGGAACAGACAGATGCCTGCTGTAACGCACTGGAAGAGGCCCTGAGGGATGAGGGGCGTGATATTACCCGCGTTCAGCGGCGCGGACTGAAAAGATTTGCGCTGGTATGGCTGGCAGGAGAGAAGGCGCTGAAATATGGCCTTTTACCTTTCGAAAGCGATGCGGTGGCTGAATCCGTTATGTCCGCTGCACGACGCTGGCTGGATGATAACCAGAATCAGTATAACCCGGTGCGTAACATGCTGGAGGAGCTTCAGCTGACGCTGGTGACAAAAAGCAGCAGGCACTTTATCACCCTGCGTGACGAACATGCCCGATGCCCGGGAGATATGTGGGGATTCGTCCATTACAAAACCGGCGACTTCCTGATTTATGAATCGGTGTTTGAAAAGCTCTGTTCTGAAAAGGGACTTAAGACCGTTGATGTGGCCAGACCGTTAGAGCGTTCCGGTTATCTGCTTGGCGAAAGTGCCGGACACTATAAAAAAAGAGCGCTGAAGACGATGGCGCAGTCTTACTACCAGGTCAAAAAAGCGTTTCTGAAATGCAATGTGATGACCGAATTTTAACCCTGAATAAAACCATTTTGACTGAATAACAACGAATAGAAGGTGATGTATGATTTTTGAATCAGACCAGTACTATGACGGTTTTCCTCACGCTATCAGCAGCGAAAATGAAGAAAAAACCTCATTCAATGATTACGCTCTGGTTAACACACTGGCGGAGTGCCTGTATCACGACATTTCTCGTGAAATCTTCGATGGCAGTGAGCCGGCGCTCCGGGCCGTCATTGCCAACGGTCAGATTAAATTCCTGGCTCGTTATACGCTTAGAGGGGCCTGCTATTATGAACCCCTCGGCAGGTTCCCTCGTATGTCTATTAAAGACGCGCGCGAGTGTGCTCGTGAACTCTATAACAGATATGATGATAACCGGGTGCCGGATGAAGAATATGGGGCCGCTTATGAGAATATCCCGTTCTGACTGATGGCTGAACAGTAAAAAAAGCAGGGGCATTTGCCTCTGCTTTTCTGTTATCACAAGGACGGTAGCTGAGCCGTTATCCTTTCCGCCAGTAACTGACTGGTGTTCTGTAAGCGCTGAGGATGAAGATGCGCATACCGTTGTGAAGACTGACTGCTGCGGTGCCCCAGTTGAGCCTGAACGTCATACAGTGTTCCGCCGTAGGACACGATGAGGGCGGCAACCGAATGGCGGCAGGTATGAATACACACTTCCTTGTCGAAAATTCCCGCCCGACGCACGATACGCTGAAAGGCTTTAACCGGGTTACTCAGCGGCATTCCCTGTTTTTTACCAATAAACAACCACGGATTTCCCCGCTGCGTTGGCAGCGTTCTGATTACGTCCATCGCCAGTGAGTTAAGGTGAACAATCCGTCCATAGCCATTCTTGGTTTCAGGGAGCCACAGGGTGCGTTTAACCGGGTCAACATGCTCCCACTTAGCCAGACGCAGCTCATCACGACGAAGGCCGGTCAGTAACAGCAGTTTGACATAGCGGGCAGCTACAGGGCTGGTATCGTTATCGGCGGAGAGAAAAATACGACGAATTTCGTCCTCGGTAAAATAACGCTGTCGGGCGTTGTTCTCCCTGAGTAGCTGTACCACCCTTGCCGGATGAACAGAGGTCATGCTTTGCCTTCCGGCCCATGTAAAGACGGCTTTAATGAGTACGATGACACGGTTACAGGTAGCCGCTGACAGGGAAGTACTTAACGTCTGCTGAAGGCGCAGAATGCTCGCTGGTGTGATATCGCTCAGCAGCCTCTGACCAATGGCGGGACGGATATGATCGCGGTAGCGCTGAACATCCTTTCCCCAACTGCGTTTAGCGGATTTTGCCCATGGCAGATAATGCTGATTAAAGAGTTCATCGAACGTCAGCTCCATTCTCTTGTTTTCACGCTCCTGCTTAGGGTCAGTGCCGGTGGCAAGGGAACGTTTGTGTTCTATGGCAATCTGACGAGCAAGATTGACGTCCACTTCAGGCCAGTGACCAATGGCGATGGCGCGTTTTCGTCCATGATAAAGGTAGCGTAGCAAAAACTTTTTACGACCTTCTCTTCTGCTGACCAGACACTTGAGGCCGGAAATCTCGGTGTCGCTGTATTCGGCATCGGTACTGCGTGCATCGGATGTGTTAGGGGGCAGGGATTTAATGAGCTGATTAGTAAAACGGAAGCGTTTCGCGCTGGACATATTACCTCCTGTGACTGGTGTAAAGAACGTCAGGGTTGACCCATCCCCGGCACGGCGCTGTTAATGGCTGAGTTGATTTTCTAGCGTGGCGAAGGGAATACAGGTGCCACATGAGATGAATGAAGACGAGAAATGCCGCAAAAATAGGTGTTACGGTCTGTTTCTGGTCTTAATGGAAAAAATACCGGTGGGGGATGTATTCAAAAAAATAATATGTGCTTTGATTGATTTTAATTACATATATGGTCGACATTATCCAGAAATACCTTATTGGAGAGTATGTGCTTATTTTGAGAGCATGCTTCTGCATTAATGATTAATCATTAATTTAGTAGGTGTTGTTTTTTATAGGGCTACATTTTTTAATTTTGGTGTTGTAGGTTTATTTCATGATTATGTGGAATACATCGTCTTTGTTCTGACCCCCCTATCTCAGTTGATATAGTTGTTTTTTTTGGGAAGGGAGGGCTTGTGGGTTGATTTTAAATTTAATTTTCATTATCTTCTTAAGGTAACCTCATATCAAAAGGACAATGTCAATGAAGTTTTTCTCCACTGGTTTCTATGTTTCGAATGATGTTTTATTTGACGATGTATTCAATGAGTGCTTTTCTTGGATTCATGAATCACCACACACAAACTTTATACCTGCACAATTGGCGTGTGACTATCTTAGTGAAGATTTTTATGTAGAGTCAAGTAATGAAAGGATTGATGTAATTACTCATGGCAACCAAGATGTTCAGTTAGGTTGCTTCAGATATTCTAAAATTTCCGAACCACACAAATGGGTAACTGATATATCTATAAATAAGAACTTAATAAATAATACGGTATGGATCCAAGTTGAATCAAGTGTGGTTAGTCAGGAGGCTGCGTATTTAGCACCTCAACCTAAAAAACCTTTGATAGTAATTAGGTTGATAGATAAATTTTCTGGTGGTTTGGATGATGCCTTCAAAACATCAATAGAACCTGATTACCTTTCGAATTCTGAAGAGCATTTAAAGTTGGCGGCAAAAGTTATCAATGGAGAAACTGAAAACAGGCTGCCAATAATCTATGTCAGTTCGAAATATTTTTACAATGAACATCCTCATAACATTATTCCTGAGCGATTAGCAAGAAAGGTGTGTGGCATAGCTCATGTTCTAATTGAACCTCGTGAGAAAATGTTTTCAATAAAACTAAAAAATGAGACAAATTCTAAAAATGCTTACGCAGGTGCAGTCGGAATTTACTGGCCGCGAGGACAAAATATCTCCTTTTACCGTCGGGGTGAGAAAACAGCGAAGGAGTTTGAGGATGAATTATTTGATGATGTCGTAAAAGCCACATCTACAATGGCTCCCGTCTCTGAGGGGGGATGGAGTGAAATACAAAAAAGAAGAACTAAGGATTCTATTAATACACTTAAGATTAGAGGTGAATACACAAGTGAATTGATGGGTTTGTATGAGGCCGATAATGTTGCAAAAGATGAAACAATAGAAGAACTCAAAAGTAATATATTATCTTTAGAATATCGTGTTCGAATGCTTCAATCACAAGCTTCAGCTCAAGGAAGTATAGTAATGAATGCAGGGGAAGAAACTGACTTTTTCAATGGTGAGATCAAAGATGTAATAATAGAAGCACTGAAGGTTGCTATTGTGAATACGAAAGAGGGTAGTCGAAGTAATCATATATTATCTTCTTTAATTTCCAATAACCCTCAAACTATGGAAGCAAATTCGCGTCAAACTCATTTGAAAAGAGCACTTAATGGCTACAGGAGTATGGATAAGGCAACGTCAAGGCAGCTTAAGGAACTTGGGTTTGAGTTGTCTGAGGAAGGTAAGCATTGGAAGTTAGTATATAATGGTGATTCCAGATACTCTTACATTCTTCCTAAAACAGGGAGCGACTATAGAGGATCTTTGAATGCTATTTCTGATATAAGTAATATTATTTTCTAACAAAATCTAGCCCCTTATAAAGGGGCTGGGTTATGGCTATTTTAAATCGGTAATACACATTGTTTAATGTAAGTATTACAGTTCAAAGTTTATGTTCAGGTAAGGAATTCCGATGGGGCTGAGTCATTTTTTAATGACGTGGAAAGCGGGGGATTTTGCTGATGCGAAGAATCATAAGGTGAAAAAAAGGAATATTACAGGTGGAGTAGATGGTGGAAACACCCGACTGACAAGGGGAGTTGATAACGCTGAGTTCTTCCCCCTTGCCTGAAGAGGAGTCTCCCCGGTCTTCCCTCGGGGGTAATGGAAGGTAATTTGTTGTTAAATAAAGTAAATTATGAAATCCCCCATTTCCCCCGTATTCTCTGCTTCATTATGAATAATCTTAGAGAAAGGAACCGTAGAGGACCGTAGAAAGACCGTAGCAGTGGGGTAAGGAAGAGACACATCAGAGGGTGTTGAGGTGTGTAAAAGTAACGAACATCTGCGAAAATGGCGAGAAATCCAGCAAACAAATAACGTGTTGCAACGACCAGAAATCTACCGTAGCCAGAAAAGGAAAAAGCCCCGCTTTGCAGCGAGGCCTTATGAATATTGGTGCCCGGACTCGGAATCGAACCAAGGACACGGGGATTTTCAATCCCCTGCTCTACCGACTGAGCTATCCGGGCAACGGGGCGCATTAAACCGTAATCATGCACGACAGTCAACCTAATTTAGGGAAAAGCTGTTCAACTGCTTAAGTTTGCGGCAATCTGTGCGTTTCTGCGTTCAGTTTGCACAAATCTTCCAGACAGATGCGTTCTGAACAGGCAATGCTGGCAGCGAGAGGAGGGCAGTATGGCAAACGACTGGCTTGAGCTGCGACAACATGCCGATACCGGTATTGAGACAATCAAAGCCCATTTTGAAGGGCATGCATTTGACCCGCACTGGCACGATAGCTTTCTGGTCGGTATTACCCTTTCCGGTACGCAGCAATTTCACTGTCGGCGTGAGTGTCACCACAGCCAACCGGGTGATGCTTTTTTGCTGGAGCCGGGTGAGATTCATGATGGCGATGCGCCGGTGGCCGGTGGGTTTACCTATCTCACCTTTTATCTGGATGAGCAGTGGCTGACAAAAACGTTGCAGGGCCTTTATGACACCACGCCGGACAGCTATTCCCTGCATTTCAGCCGGACGCTGTCGCGTGAGCCGCAGCTGGTGCGCGCCATTGGCGAAACGTTTAACGCCTTGCATACCGAAGAGATGCGTATTGTGCAACAAAGTACGATGGATCATCTTCTTTCACAGCTCACCACCCATTGCCACTGGCGAAAGCGCCTCCCTTCGCAGATACAGAGCGCGGCGATCGCCCATCGCGCCCGGGATTATCTGCATGCGCATATGGGTGACAACATTGGCCTTTCCGATCTGGCGCGTGAGACCGGAACGGATCGTTTTACGCTGACGCGCAGCTTTAAACGCGAGTTTCACCTCGCTCCACACGCATGGTTGATTCAGCTACGGCTGGCAAAGGCACGTCAGATGCTGGCGAAGGGCGCGCTGCCGGTTAATGTCGCAGCAGCGTTGGGATTTGCCGATCAAAGCCATCTGGGGCGCTGGTTCCAGCGTGCGTATCGTATTTCGCCTGCGCATTACCGTCGCTTGTGCACAAACCTTCCAGACGTTTACAGGAAATAGCGTCACAGTCAGAAGCTCAACTAAAAAGGAGTCTGCCTGTGAGTATCGCGCCGTTTTTGCTGTTTGCGTTTGTCGCCTCTATCACCCCCGGTCCCACCAATATCCTCATCCTGGCGAACAGTCAGCATCATGGCGTGAAAGCGACACTACCTGCGTTGGTCAGCGGTTGTGTGGCGGCGAGCATGATTGTGTTGATTTCTGGGGCCGGGGCTGGGGAGATATTGCATCAACATCCGCTGGTGCGGCAGGTGATGAGCTGGGCAGGCGTAGCGTGGCTAAGCTGGATGAGCTGGCAGTTATTCAACGCTCCGGCTGCGAATCTGTCCGGAAAACCATCTCATCGCTTTACCGCGCGCGCCGCGGCGCTGCTGCAGATAGTAAACCCGAAAACGTGGATGATGGCGTTGGCGGTGGTGAGTCTGTTTGCGCCGACCGGGAGTCACGCACTGCGCGATATTACATTGATGGCGCTGTGGTTTTTGCTCATCTCTATCGGATGTTTGCTGTGTTGGGCGTGGCTGGGAAAGGCGGTAAACCGAGTGTTTCGCACCACCGTGGCGATGGTGCGTTTTCAGCGTGTGATGGCGTTGTGTTTGTTGATCTCTGCGTGGGCGGGAGTGTTTGCTTAGGTCAGCGCCCCGCCCTGGCGGCACTGGGCAAAGCGCAGAATGTCTTCTGCCATACGATGCGCCGTCTCCACATCCGCATGGCTGCGATTGACCAGCATACGGCTCAGACAGCCTTCCAGCACCAGTTCCATCTGTTTAGCCACCATTGCCGGATCGTCAATCTCCAGCGTGGTCAGCAGTTCGTGAGTGAAATCGTGCGCCGCGCTTTTTTGCTGATTTGCCAGTTGATGAATGGGGTGCGACGGATCGGGATAAAACGTACAGGCGGCGATAAACAGGCAGCCCGGGTAACGATTGTTACTCACGCACTCTGCCAGCGCCGTGTAGCGGGCCAGCAGCTTTTGCTCGGCACTCAGGGTGTCATCCAGCAATAGCTGGCGACGCCAGATATCCACCTGTTGGCTGAGATAGCGCAGCGCGTCATACAGAATGGCCTCTTTGTCCGGCCAGAAACGCTGCATTTCATCGAGCGGATAATCTACGCGCTCGGCCACCATCTCCAGTGTGGTGTTCGCAATCCCATGGATCTCGAGTAATTTTAGGGCTTCTCCCAGGACATCTTCACGTTGCACGGTCATTCCTCCGTCTTTACCTCTGAAAGTGTCGCTCACGGTTGGCGATCGCGCAAATGCGCACTAAATGTCGCCGCATCCATAAAGCCCGTCACCCGTGCCTGCGGGTGTTCCTGACCTTGCGTATCAAAGAACAGGATGGTTGGCAGTCCTAATACCTGCAAATGCTTCAACAGCGCCACATCCTGTGCGTTATTGGCGGTGACGTTAGCCTGTAACAGTACCGTATCGCCCAGCGCCTGTTTTACCTGTGGATGGCTGAAGGTGTACTTTTCAAACTCTTTACAGGCGACGCACCAGTCGGCGTACAGGTCCAGCATCACCGGTTTGCCTTTCGCCTCGGCCAACGCCTGATTAAGCTCCTCAACGCTTGCCACCGGTTTGAAGTCCAGATGCGCCTGTGTCTGGGTCACCGTCGTGCCAAACGCCCAGTCCTGGAGCGGACGCACGCTGACCAGCGCCGCCGCCAGCAGGATTATCTGCACGATGCGCATCCAGCTACGCGTTGCTTGCAGGCTGGTAATAAACGCCCAGCCAAAGAAGGCCACGCCCAGCAGCGACCACAGGCGTAAGCCCCACGTATCGCCGATGATGCGCTCCAGCAAAAAGACCGGCAGCGCGAGAATAACAAAGCCAAACGCCGTTTTGACCTGCGCCATCCACGGGCCGCTTTTCGGCAGCAGACGGTTACCAAAGACGGTGACCAGCATCAGCGGCAGCCCCATCCCTAGTGCATAGAGATACAGCGTACCGCCGCCGAGCCACAGATTCCCGCTCTGAGCGATATACAACAAAATGGCGCTCAGCGGTGCGGTGGTACACGGCGAACAAATCAGCCCGGCAATCGCGCCCATCACAAACACGCCACCCGCAGAACCGCCTTGCTGACGGTTACTCATCAGCGTGAGGCGCGTTTGCAGCGACGATGGCAGTTGCAGGGTGAACAGGCCGAACATCGACAGGGCGAGCAGGGTAAAGACCACTGCCAGGCCGATTAAGACATACGGATGCTGAAGAGCCGCCTGGAACTGCAATCCGGCGGCGGCCACCACCAGCCCCAGCGCGGTATAGGTCAGCGCCATCCCCTGTACGTAGATGAATGTCAGCAGCAGTGCGCGTCCGGTGGAAAGACGCTGTTTACCGCCCAGTACGATGCCGGAAATCAGTGGATACATCGGCAGTACGCAGGGGGTAAAAGCGATGCCAATACCGATCAGCAGCGCCCACAGGGCGGAGAAGGGGAGCTGGGCTGGCGCTTGCTCCGGCTGCGGCGGTTGCTGTATTGCTGCTGGCGCCACTGGTTTCTGCTTCGCGCTGGCGGTCACTTCACTTAGCGGCACGGTTTTGCTTTCCGGCGGATAACAGAAACCCGCATCGGCACAGCCCTGATACGTGACCGTTAGCGTGGCGCCAGACTGCGCCTGGTTGACGGTAACCGGAATGGTGAGCGTATTGCGATAGATTTCGCTTTTCCCGTAGAATTCATCTTCATGCCAGACGCCCGCTGGCAGCGTCACTTCCGCGATTTCCGCCCGTGCAGGGGTAATACTGATCTGCTTGCGATACAGGTAATACCCGTCTTTCACCTGCCAGGTGAGATTAAGATCGTGTTGGTTTTGCTGAAAGTCAAAGGCAAAGGCCTGGTCAGCAGGGACAAAATTCGAGCGACCCGGCGCGTCGAAAAGTCCGGCAAAAGTCGATGTGCTGCAAAAAAGCAGGATCAGCGTAAGGATGCGTTGAGCCATGAGAGGTAATCACTGTCTCCGTGGGTAACGGGTAAAACCAGAAGCTCGGGCGTTTGATACGGGTGATGAGACTTCAGGCAATCGAGTAAGGCGTCCTGGTGTGCCACCGAGGTTTTTAAGATCATCTGGACTTCGTATTCCTGCTCCAGTTTTCCTTCCCAGTAATACAGCGAGGTGGCACCGGGAATAATCGTGGCGCAGGCCGCCAGTTTTTCTGCCAGCACTTTGGCCGCCAGATCCTGGGCGGTGGCTTCATCCGGCGCGGTACAGAGTACAACAACGGCATCGGAGAGGGCGATATCCTGACGACTCACATCATGCATAAACACCTCGAATGAACAGAATGACCGGCAAAAGAGTGGTCACTATACAACGGACGAGGGAAGGATGTTAGACAAAGGGGAGGGAAATGCGGGGCGTGAACACGCCCCGCAGGTAACACTTACAGCATGAAACTGCCCAGCAGGAAGCCGAAGCAAACCGCCAGTAACACACCCAGCGTACCAGGGATGAAGAACGGGTGGTTAAAGACAAATTTACCGATACGCGTTGTCCCGGTGTCATCCATCTGTACCGCCGCAACCAGCGTTGGGTAAGTAGGCAGAATGAACAGACCAGAAACCGCAGCGAAAGACGCAACGGCAGTCAGCGGAGAAACGTTCAGCGCCAGCGCCATCGGCATCAGTGCTTTAGCGGTTGCTGCCTGAGAGTACAGCAGTGCAGAAGCAAAGAAGAAGATGACAGCCAGCAGCCACGGATGGCCCTGAATTACTTCACCTGCAGTGTCTTTGATCCAGTCAATGTTGTGAGACACGAACGTGTCACCCAGCCATGCAACGCCCAGAATACAAATACAGGCGCTCATACCGGCTTTGAAGGTGCTGGAGTTGAGGATGGCGTCGGTTTCCACTTTGCACATGATCGTGGTCAGCGTCGCGACGCTCAGCATGATGATCAGGATAGCGTTGGTGGTGTTCATCAGCGGTTTCTCAACCAGACCGAGGCTCGGGCTGTTGATGATCGCATAAACCACTACGCACACTACGCCCAGCAGGAACAGCCAGACGGAGTTCTTCGCCATAGGTTTGATTTCGATCTGCTTCTCACCGCGCAGCTCAATCAAACCCTCTTCCAGACGTTTACGGTATACCGGATCGTCAGAGAGCCTGGAGTTGAACAGCATGGTCACGAGGAAGGACATTACCAGCACCGCCAGCAGCGTGGACGGAATGACCACAGACAGCAGGTGGATGTAGCTAATGCCATGGCCTTCCATGACCGAAGACATGTAGACGACCGCAGCAGAGATAGGCGATGCAGTGATCGCTATCTGAGCGGAAACCACCGCGGTGGAGAGCGGACGGCAAGGCTTGATGCCCTGTTCCTTCGCCACTTCAGCGATAACCGGCAGCGTTGCCAGGGAGATGTTCCCGGTGCCTGCAAAAATAGTCAGGAAATAGGTCACGATTGGTGCAAGGATCGTGATGTATTTCGGATTCCGACGCAGCAGTTTTTCTGTCTGGTTAACCAGATAGTCCAGACCGCCCGCAACCTGCATCGCGGAGATAGCAGCGATAACCGCCATGATGATGGAAATCACATCGAACGGAATGTTACCCGGTTTCACGCCGATAGCGGCAAGAACCAGAACACCCAGTCCACCTGCAAATCCAATCCCGATGCCCCCAAGTCTGGCGCCCAAAAAGATTGCCAGCAAAACAATGATAAGTTCGACAACTATCATATTAGCCTTCCTTGTTGTTTAACAAGTTGATATTAAATTGTTGTTATTTAGTAACTTCTTATAAGAAAAAAGGCACGTCATCTGACGTGCCCTCCATGGTACTACCCTGTACGATTACTGTTCGTTTTCATCAGTATAGCGTTTTGCTTTATAAGCCGGGTGCATCAGGTTCTGTGCGGAGAAAATATCGTCCAGCTCAGCTTCAGTCAACAGACCGCGCTCCAGCACCACTTCACGTACGCTCTTACCGGTTTCGGCACAAATCTTACCGACGATGTCGCCGTTGTGGTGGCCGATGAACGGGTTGAGGTAGGTGACGATGCCGATAGAGTTGTAGACATACCCTTCGCACACTTCTTTGTTAGCGGTAATACCGTTAACACATTTCTCCAGCAGGTTGTAGCAGGCGTTGCTCAGGATGTGAATCGATTCAAACATCGCCTGACCAATCACTGGCTCCATCACGTTCAGCTGCAGCTGACCGGCTTCAGACGCCATGGTGACGGTGATGTCGTTACCGATGACTTTGAAGCACACCTGGTTGACGACTTCCGGTACAACCGGGTTCACTTTCGCTGGCATGATAGAAGAGCCCGCCTGCAGTTCCGGCAGGTTGATCTCATTCAGGCCGGCACGTGGGCCAGAGGAGAGCAAGCGCAGGTCGTTACAGATTTTGGACATCTTCACCGCCAGGCGTTTCAGCGCGCCGTGTACCATCACGTAAGCGCCGCAGTCAGAGGTCGCTTCGATCAGGTCTTCAGCAGGAACGCAGGCAAAGCCAGTGACTTCCGCCAGTTTCTGTACTGCCAGCGGAGAGTACTCTTTCGGGGTATTCAGACCGGTACCGATAGCCGTTGCGCCGAGGTTAACCTCCAGCAGCAGTTCAGCGGTACGCTCGATGTTTTTCACTTCTTCTTTCAGCAGTACGCTGAAAGCACGGAATTCCTGACCCAGGGTCATCGGAACTGCATCCTGCAACTGGGTACGACCCATTTTCAGGATGTCCTGGAATTCGACAGCTTTACGCTCAAAGCCTTCACGCAGTTGGTTGATAGCATCGACCAGTTTTACGATAGAAGCGTAAACGGCGATGCGGAAACCGGTTGGGTAGGCGTCGTTAGTAGACTGACATTTGTTCACGTGGTCGTTCGGGTTCAGGTACTGATATTCACCTTTCTGGTGACCCATCAGCTCCAGCCCGATATTGGCCAGCACTTCGTTGGTATTCATGTTGACGGAGGTGCCTGCACCGCCCTGGTAAACGTCTACCGGGAACTGGTCCATGCATTTGCCGTTATTCAGGACTTCATCACATGCAGCAATGATGGCGTTCGCTACACTTTTAGGGATGGTCTGCAACTCTTTGTTTGCCAGAGCAGCGGCCTTCTTAACCATTACCATGCCGCGCACAAATTCAGGGATGTCACTGATTTTGTTGTTGCTGATGTAGAAGTTTTCAATCGCTCTCAGAGTGTGAACACCATAGTAGGCTTCGGCTGGAACTTCCCTGGTACCCAACAGATCTTCTTCGATACGAATGTTGTTTAACATGTGAACCTTCTTTATTTAAAGCTGCCAATGAATGCACTAAACACACAGAATATATGTGGTTTCGATTGTTTCTTGACCGACGATTATCCCCTACATCGGTCTGGTCAACGAGATCATATTCTGCTTCAGAAATTGTGCCGTAATCTGGATCACTTTAAGTGTGGTAAATTACTCCTTAATTATTATTTTGTGAAATAGGTCACCGCTTTAGGATTATCTCTAAAAATAAGTGTACAAATAGCTTGAAATTTTGCGAACTACCCCTACATCCGACTAATGCGAATCGCAACTATTTTCGGGCCGACGTGGGCATCACGGCGGTCGTTTGAGGAGAATCCTTTTGCGCTGGATACCGTTACTTGCAGTCTTTCTCTATGTTTATATTGAGATTTCTATCTTTATTCAGGTTGCCCATGTGATGGGTGTACTGATGACGCTCATACTGGTGATTTTCACCTCGGTCATCGGGATGTCGCTGGTACGCAACCAGGGATTTAAGAACTTTTTGCTGATGCAGCAGAAAATGGCGGCAGGAGAGAGCCCGGCTGAAGAGATGATCAAGAGTGTTTCGCTGATCATCGCGGGTCTGTTGCTGTTGTTGCCAGGCTTTTTCACCGACTTCCTCGGTCTTCTTCTTTTATTACCACCGGTGCAGAAGCATCTGACGATGAAGCTGCTGCCGCATTTGCGTTTTTCCCGGATGCCGGGTGGCGGCTTTAGCGCCGGAACCGGCGGTGGCGACACCTTTGACGGTGAGTTCCAGCGCAAAGATGAAGAACGTGACCGTATCGAACACAAAGACGATCGTCGCGACTGATTCCCGTAGGCCCGGTAAGCGTAAGCGCCACCGGGCATTTTCGTAGAACCGGCCTATAAGTGATGTTCAACCTTTTTTCGTTGTGGCAAAAACAGCCACAGTATCGCCAACATAATCAGCGCATACAGACTCTTCCAGCCGACCATTGCCAGTAACAGAAGGCATAGTAATCCGCCCACCATCGCCAGCGCGCGATACCGCCCTTTCAACAGGCGACACCCTGCCAGCATGCACAACAGATAGATCATGATAAAGATGCCGTTGGCATAGACGATGAGCGCATCGAGATTGATCTCTAACGCATAAATGCACAGCGTACTGACCACGCAGCAGCTCAGCACGGCATTGAGCGCGTTGCGTGGAATATGACGAGAGGAGAGACGGGCCAGATAATGGTCCGGTTTGTATTGCGCCTGTGACCACACCAGACGGGCAAAACTCTGAATATAAATATTGAGGCTGGCAAAGCAGGCCAGATAACCGATCACACAGGCTACCCACAGCGCCTGAACGCCAAACAATTGCACGACAATTTCCGGTAATGAGGCCGCCGCTGCCATCGTTTCGCCATAGGCATCAAAGTGCAGAACCACAACGGTGCAGGCCCAATAGACCGAACCGGCCAGCAGCAGACCCATCATCAGTGCGCGAGGGAAATCCCGTTCGGGGTCTTTGAATTCTGAGGCCAGATGGGCGAACGCTTCCAGACCGACGAAGCACCAGAACATCACCGACAGCGCGGAGAATAACCCCGACATTTCAATATCGGCTGGCGCAGGGAAAGGGATTTCTGCTGGTGTGAGATCGCCAGCCCACCAGATAGCGACAATCAGCGCCACGATCAGACCGGCAATCACCGTTTGCAGGTTTGCGCTGGAGCTCGCGCCGCGTGAACCGATAAACCACACCAGCGCCAGGGTACCCAGTTCGGCCAGCAATAGTTGCCAGCCGTGCCAGCCAAACATCGCCTGACCAAACCCGGCGGCAATGTGCAGCGCAGCAGGAAGACCCACGGGAATGACGGACAAAAACAGCCAGCCGGTGACCCGTTCAAGATGTGGGCCAAACGCCATGCCGACGAAATGTGCGACGCCGCCTGCGCTGGGGTAATGTCGGCCTAGCAGGGCAAACACAATCGCAACGGGAAACACCAGCACAATCAAAACTGGCCAGGCCCACAGGCTGTTGTTGCCTGCTACCAGTGCCGCCAGGGCCGGGACGGCAAACACGCCTGTTCCCAATAATGATGTCGACAACAGGCCAATACCCTGAGCCAATCCAAGCTCTTGTTTCAGTCCACTCATGAGTTGTTATCCGTTTGCGCCTGAATGCCAGGCCACTGCGCAGGTTTTCGATGTTATCACAATCAGATTTGCTTATGACGCCAGCGATTAAATAGGCGAGAAATGTGAGGTAAGTAGGGTTTTTACAGGATTTTTTGCTGATCAGAATTTTTTTTCACATTGCCCCTTGAAGGGGCAAAAACCCATCCCCATCTCTCTGGTCACTAGCCGGGAACCTTAGCGGGCCGGCGTCACCCATAACTGATAATGACTTTCTCAAAGGAGAGCTATCAATGAGTATTCGTCCGTTACATGATCGCGTGATCGTTAAACGTAAAGAAGTTGAGTCCAAATCTGCTGGCGGCATCGTTCTGACCGGTTCTGCAGCGGGTAAATCAACTCGTGGCGAAATCATCGCTGTCGGTAAGGGTCGCATCCTGGATAACGGTACCGTGCAACCGCTGGACGTGAAAGTCGGCGACATCGTGATTTTCAACGATGGTTACGGTGTGAAATCTGAGAAGATCGACAATGAAGAAGTGTTGATCATGTCTGAAAGCGACATCCTGGCAATTGTTGAAGCGTAATCCGCGAACGACACTGAACATACGAATTTAAGGGAAAGAGAAAATGGCAGCTAAAGACGTAAAATTCGGTAACGACGCTCGTGTGAAAATGCTGCGCGGCGTAAACGTACTGGCAGACGCAGTGAAAGTCACCCTCGGTCCGAAAGGCCGTAACGTCGTTCTGGACAAATCCTTCGGCGCACCGACCATCACTAAAGATGGTGTTTCCGTAGCACGTGAAATCGAACTGGAAGACAAGTTCGAAAACATGGGCGCGCAGATGGTGAAAGAAGTCGCCTCTAAAGCGAATGACGCAGCAGGCGACGGTACCACCACTGCGACCGTACTGGCTCAGTCCATCATCACCGAAGGGCTGAAAGCCGTTGCTGCGGGTATGAACCCGATGGACCTGAAGCGTGGTATCGACAAAGCGGTTGCGGCTGCGGTTGAAGAACTGAAAGCGCTGTCCGTACCGTGCTCCGACTCTAAAGCCATTGCTCAGGTGGGTACCATCTCTGCTAACTCCGACGAAACCGTAGGTAAACTGATCGCAGAAGCGATGGACAAAGTCGGTAAAGAAGGCGTGATTACCGTGGAAGACGGTACCGGTCTGCAGGACGAACTGGACGTCGTTGAAGGTATGCAGTTCGACCGTGGCTACCTGTCACCGTACTTCATCAACAAGCCGGAAACTGGTGCAGTAGAACTGGAAAGCCCGTTCATCCTGCTGGCTGACAAGAAAATCTCCAACATCCGCGAAATGCTGCCGGTTCTGGAAGCCGTTGCGAAAGCAGGCAAACCGCTGCTGATCATCGCTGAAGATGTGGAAGGCGAAGCGCTGGCAACGCTGGTGGTTAACACCATGCGCGGCATCGTGAAAGTGGCTGCGGTTAAAGCTCCTGGTTTCGGCGATCGTCGTAAAGCGATGCTGCAGGATATCGCGACTCTGACTGGCGGTACCGTGATCTCTGAAGAGATCGGTATGGAGCTGGAAAAAGCAACGCTGGAAGACCTGGGTCAGGCAAAACGCGTTGTGATCAACAAAGACACCACCACCATCATCGATGGCGTGGGTGACGAAGCGGCAATCCAGGGTCGTGTGACTCAGATTCGTCAGCAGATCGAAGAAGCCACCTCCGACTACGACCGCGAAAAACTGCAGGAGCGCGTAGCGAAACTGGCAGGCGGCGTGGCAGTCATCAAAGTTGGTGCTGCGACTGAAGTTGAAATGAAAGAGAAAAAAGCCCGCGTTGAAGATGCCCTGCACGCGACCCGTGCTGCGGTAGAAGAAGGCGTGGTTGCCGGTGGTGGCGTGGCGCTGATTCGCGTAGCCTCCAAAATCGCTGGCCTGAAAGGTCAGAACGAAGATCAGAACGTCGGTATCAAAGTTGCGCTGCGCGCAATGGAATCTCCGCTGCGTCAGATCGTTCTGAACTGCGGCGAAGAACCGTCTGTTGTCGCTAACACCGTGAAAGCGGGCGATGGCAACTACGGTTACAACGCAGCGACCGAAGAATACGGCAACATGATCGATATGGGTATCCTGGATCCAACCAAAGTCACCCGTTCTGCTCTGCAGTACGCGGCTTCTGTGGCTGGCCTGATGATTACCACAGAGTGCATGGTAACCGACCTGCCGAAAGGCGACGCGCCTGACTTAGGTGCTGCTGGTGGTATGGGCGGCATGGGTGGTATGGGCGGCATGATGTAATCGCCTACACCCTGCATCCTTCAGGCTGCAGGGTGTTAATCTCCCGGAAATGAGAAACCCTCGGGCAGAAATGTTCGGGGGTTTTTCTTTTGGTCATCTTTTTAGTATAAGATTCAGTGACGGACAAAACGTCCAGCTCATTGATTATGGGGAATAACATGCACGTGAAATATTTAGCAGGGATCGTCGGTGCCGCGCTACTGATGGCGGGTTGTAGCTCCAGCAACGAACTGAGTTCCGCAGGGCAAAGTGTTCGCTTTGTGGAAGAGAAGCCAGGCGCTGAATGTCAGTTGATTGGCACGGCCACCGGGAAGCAAAGCAACTGGCTTTCAGGTCAGCACGGTGAAGAAGGCGGTTCTATGCGTGGTGCGGCAAATGACCTGCGCAACCAGGCAGCAGCGATGGGCGGCAACGTGATTTATGGCGTCAGCAGCCCGAGCCAGGGCATGTTATCCAGCTTTGTCCCGACGGCCAGTGAGATGATTGGCCAGGTTTATAAGTGCCCTAATTGATTACACTTCATCCTTCAACCAGCCTCTTTGTTGGCTGCGCTGTGAAACCCCAGTCACATAGTTATCTATGCTCCTGGGGATTTCTTCGCTTGCCGCCGCGATTCTGATTGAATGATTTTGTGTAATGACTCGAAGTTATGTCGTAGGCCTGATAAGCGCAGCGCCATCAGGCGTGCTGTGTTGCGGCGTTAACGGACTGAACCCGTAAATGATGTAGCGCGCGCAGGCATTGCTCCTGGGTCAGCGTCTGCGCTTTATCCGCCGTCAGCGTTCTGACAAAAACCTGACACGATTTACCTGCCAGCTTTTTCAGCCTCGGGCTAAAGTCGAGTACACGACGGGAAATGGCTTCCGCCTCTTTACTACCCGATGGAACGCGGGTTTTCACGACAGCGCCGCAGAACCGTTCCTTTCCTGTTTCATCCGTAAAACGATAAAGTACCGCAAGATAATGCGTGAAAAGCGCGTGTTTCCACTCTGACTGCGTGTAGGCGTCGTATTCCAGTCGCTCATGGTCCAGACAGTCCGCATCGTACAGCGGCAAAAAATCCAGCAACGAGGAGATCCTCAGTGCCAGTTCCCGCATACCCGCGTTCTCTATCGCCCGAATAATGGCATACACCAAAGTATCAATCTGCAATTCGTTCACCCGCAGGTCGCAGGTTGTGCCATCGTGAAGCGTGAAGGTCAGTGTGATGTTGTCACCACTCGCGTCAGTTAAGGCGACAGCGGTGACACGGCGATGAATATCCGCATGTCGAAGTTCGTTTTCCACCATCGCGGGAATGTTTTCCTGCATTTTCTTGCTGATAGCATCGCGCGTTTTTTCGTAGTGCTGACGTTCGGCAGCGTTCAGTTGCTGTTTCTGGTACAGACGACTTTCCACGGCAATCAGCAGATCGCGTAATTCCAGCGCAGGTAGAAAAAACAGCGATTCCTTGTTCCTTAGCTCTTTAATTTTCAGCGCCAGCGCGATGAATTCGTTCGCTTTACGAATAACACCCGTATTCACTCCTTTGATACTGATAGCCATAACGGTTCTCCCTCACCAATAATAAATTCAGCGATTAGTTGCGACTTATACATATGATTTTTAAATATATAGTTCGCAAGGTGTCGCTAAAATAGCATACAGAATGGGGGAATCCGGGGTTTTGGTGACAGGTGTCCGGATACGGACACCTGATTGCGAGGTTATTGTTGACGCAGTTGTAAATCCAGTGGCGTTTTACTCGGTTCGCCGCCAATTTCCCGCGCCAGTTTGGGCACCATATAACCCGAGACCAGGGTGAGCAGTTCACGCACAATCTGGCGCGCGTCATCATCCGTCACCATGAAATGCGCCGCCCCTTGCACTTTATCCAGCACGTGCAGGTAATAGGGCATGACGCCCGCATCAAACAGCGCATTACTGAGGTTCGCCAGCGTCTGCGCGTTATCATTGACGCTACGCAACAGGACGCTCTGATTGAGCAGCGTAACGCCTGCGATGCGTAGTTTCGCCATTGCTTGTCGAAACGCGTCATCCACCTCGTTAGCGTGGTTAATGTGATTCACCAGCAGGATCTGCAGCGAAGAACGGGTGAAGCGGGCAACCAGCCCCTCCGTAATCCTCGCAGGGATGACGATGGGCAGGCGACTGTGAATACGCAGACGTTTGATATGGGGAATGGCTTCCAGTTGTGTGAGCAGCCAGTCCAGCTCATGATCTTTGGCCATCAGCGGATCGCCGCCGGAGAAAATGATCTCATCCAGCTCGGTGTGCGCGCTAATGTAGTCCAGCGCCGTCTGCCAGTTTCGCTTATTTCCCTGATTTTCGGCGTACGGAAAGTGGCGACGGAAGCAATAGCGACAATTTACCGCACAGCCGCCTTTCACCAGCAGCAGCGCCCGGTTACGGTATTTATGCAGCAGTCCCGGTACGACGCTATGCTGTTCTTCCAGCGGATCGGTGGAGAAACCCGGCGCGGTAATAAACTCATCTTCGGAGGTAAGTACCTGACGTAAAAGCGGATCGTCAGGATTGCCTTTTTCCATACGTGCGATAAATGCACGCGGCACGCGCAGGGCGAACAGCCGTTTGGCGTCGCGTCCAGCCAACAGTTTTTCATCTGCGTCTATATTCAAAAGACGCAGGAGTTCATCGGGATTGGTCACAACATCGGCAAGTTGCGATAACCAATCTTCTCTGGATGGGGTATTTAGGGTTACAATATGCGCCATTTTGTGGCTTAGCTACCAGTTAACAATTTTCAGAGGGCCTTATGGCAACGTACTATAGCAACGATTTTCGTGCTGGTCTTAAAATCATGTTGGACGGCGAACCTTATGCGGTTGAAGCCAGCGAATTCGTTAAACCAGGTAAAGGTCAGGCTTTTGCGCGCGTGAAACTGCGTCGTCTGCTGACCGGTACTCGCGTTGAGAAAACCTTCAAGTCGACTGACTCTGCTGAAGGCGCTGACGTTGTAGATATGAACCTGACTTACCTGTACAACGACGGCGAGTTCTGGCACTTCATGAACAACGAAACCTTCGAGCAGCTTTCCGCAGATGCTAAAGCGATTGGCGATAGCGGAAAATGGTTGCTGGATCAGGCTGAGTGCATCGTGACCCTGTGGAACGGTCAGCCTATCTCCGTGACGCCGCCGAACTTTGTTGAACTGGAAATCGTTGATACCGATCCGGGTCTGAAAGGCGATACCGCTGGTACAGGTGGCAAGCCGGCAACGCTGTCTACTGGCGCCGTAGTTAAAGTGCCTCTGTTCGTTCAGATTGGCGAAGTGATTAAAGTGGATACGCGTTCAGGCGAATACGTTTCCCGCGTTAAATAATCCGCGCGTTTAGCTCATTATGGTGCAGCAGCTTTGCTGCGCCATTGTTTATCCAAGGCAGGAATGATGAAACGTCTTCTCGGTCTTGTAACACTGATTCTTCTCACCACCTCGTTGCTGGCGGGCTGCAATACCGCGCGCGGCTTTGGTGAGGATATTAAGCACCTCGGCAATTCCATTTCTCACGCGGCCGGTTAATTTTCTTCTCATCGTCCTAAAAAGCGTCTATCTCCCGGCATTGTTCGGGATCTTGTCTATGATTAAGTGGCACTACACAAATAACATTGGCTAGAAAAGGAAGACGTTATGGTTAAAAAGACAATTGCAGCGATCTTTTCTGTGTTAGTACTTTCCTCCGTGTTGACTGCGTGTAACACCACACGTGGTGTGGGCGAAGACATCTCCGACGGCGGCAACGCTATTTCAGGCGCAGCAACCAAAGCTCAGCAGTAACGGTGAAAACGGTACGGCAGTGTTGTCGTGCCGTTAATTTTTCAGCTCGGCTGGCGCAAGAAACGGCGAAAAGCGATTATCCATGTGTAACTTCATGCGGATATTGCGTTTGTAGGTGTACACCGTTTTGCCATGAATACTGAGCGCACAGGCAATCGCGTTGTTACTCGCCCCCTCCATCCACATCGTCAGTACTTTCTCTTCCTGAGGTGTAAGCAGCGTCGAGGTATTGCCGGGCGCTTCCGATACCGAGCCGCTCAGCAGGGCGTTGTGGATATTTTCAGCCAGTATCGCCAAAGAGACCTGCTTGGTTAATGACGCACAGACAGGATAGCGCTGCGTCTCTACCATCACTCCTCCTGACTCCAGTAATATCAACGGACTGCTGCCACAGGCGAGTAAAAATGGGGCAATGGACTCGGCCGACAGGGTGTCGTTGAGAAAACCGTATAAGTCCGCAATAACCAGGTGAGGTTTCCACTGCTGGATGTGCTCTTTAACCAGTAAGAGATTATTGAGCCCAGAGACCAGAAACGACGTATTAAAGAGTTCGGAATGATTAAGCCATGCGTCGATCCCTGTGCGGGTGAAGTGGCAACGGTCAATCACTAATATTTTCAACATAGCGTTTTCGCATTCAGAAGTAAGGCAAATGGCTTCCTGACTTCAGAAAGCGTCCCATCATAGAGAAGTCGGATGAGTGCTGAATGCGCAAAATACGCAGCGAAATGCGCCTAATTCAAGCTTTTAGGTGCGGAAAGATAAAAATGTTGAAATTCACCGCCGCTCGGGCAAGAATGTTTTTTCCACCTTCAGCTTTGCAGGACGACCTGCGAACGCTTCTTTCATCGGGGACGGCCCCATTTCTCTGGAGCCTGATATGTCCTGGATAATCTTATTAATCGCCGGTCTGCTTGAAGTCGTTTGGGCGGTGGGGCTGAAATATACCCACGGTTTTAGTCGCCTGACACCGAGTATCATCACTATTGCCGCGATGATCGTCAGTATGGCGCTCCTTGCGTGGGCGATGAAAACGCTACCCGTGGGTACCGCGTATGCCGTGTGGACAGGGATTGGCGCCGTCGGTGCCGCCATCACCGGTATTCTGCTGCTGGGCGAATCGGCCAATCCCATGCGTCTGGCAAGTCTGGCGTTAATCGTTGTCGGTATTATTGGTCTGAAATTAAGCACCCACTAATCGCCGGGCTGCTTCACCCAGATAAGTTTATTGACATCAAACCCTTCCCGGGTCGCGACGGCCAGCATCTGCTGCTTCATTTCGTCAGAAATGGTTGGCGTGCGGGCGAGTATCCACAAGTAGTCGCGATCCGGGCCGCAGACCAGCGCGTGTCGGTACTCTCTGTCGAGCGCGATAACGTTATACCCGCCGTAGAAAGGCCCAAAGAACGAAACCTTCAGCGCTGCGCGGCTTGGGTCACCGGTAAAATAGGCTTTTCCTTCACTTTGCTGCCATCTGTTCCTGTCCGGATTCCAGCCTTTATTGATGACAGTAAGGCCACCGTCATCGCGCTGGCTATAAGTCGCCGTGACCTTCTCCAGTCCGCGTTCAAAGCGATGATCAAAGCGGGCAATTTCGTACCAGGTTCCGAGGTAGCGTTTGGCATCGAAGTTATTCACCACGGTAACGCCCTGTGGCGGGGTTGGGGTACTACAGGAGACCACAAGAAACGCAGCGGTTACAGCGGCAACGATGGGGAGCAGGCGCATAGTTTTATCCTTAGGGTGTTTTTTCCTAAGTGTAGAACCTGGCGGGGGAAATAATGGCGGGAATGATAAAAACGCCCTCTTATCAGCAGACAAGAGGGCGGATGACGTTAGACGGACAGAATGCCAATCGCCGTAACGACGGTCAGGATGGCTGCCAGACCGTAGAACACCCATTTGCCAGCCGGCACATGGATTTTCAGGTCATGCATCGCGTGGTGCATACGGTGTAAGCCACACCACAGCGGCAGGACAATCATCAGGAACAGGAAAGCACGGCCGATAAAGCTCTGAGCAAACGCCAGAACACGCTCATAGCTCAGGGCATCGCCCGGGAACAGACCCAGCGGCAGCAGAATCCCCACCAGCAGAACCATCACTGGCGCGATAATCGCACCCCACATACCGCCTGCGCCAAACAGACCCCAGAATACGGGTTCGTCAGAACGTTTTGGATTTGGATTAATCATCCCGGACTCCTTACCAGAACAGGGCAACAAACAGTATGACTACGGTCGCCACCACAGTAACCGCCCAGAGACCTTTGATGATCGGCTCTGGCCCCATTTTTTCGTCTTTTACGATGATGTTGGCGGCTTTCGGCGCCAGCTCAAACCAGGTTTTGGTGTGCAGCAGTGCTGCCGCCAGGGCGATCACGTTGAGGATCACCACCACCGGGTTTTGCAGAAAACCGACGAAGCCCGCCCAGGATTCGACACCATGCTTCAGTGCGAACAGGCCAAAAATCAGCTCAATGCTGAACCAGACTGCCGGAACGGCTGTGCCTTCGCGCAGCATGTAAAAGCGATAAAACGGCAATTTTTTCCACCAGGTGGACGTCATCGGCCGCACATAGGGTTTGCGTTTAGTCGTCATGTTGCACTCCTTAGCGTGGTTTCAGGGTAGCGATAAGAAAGTCTTTCGAGCTTTCTACTTTACCCTGCTGAATGGCAGCCGCCGGATCGACGTGCTTCGGACAAACTTCGGAGCAGTAGCCCACGAAAGTACAGGTCCATACGCCGTTCGGGCTGTTCAACTGTGCCATACGCTCCTTCTTACCGTGGTCGCGGCTATCTTCGTTGTAACGATGCGCCAGGGTAATTGCAGCCGGTCCGATGAACTCAGGGTTCAGGCCGAACTGCGGACATGCGGCATAGCACAGACCACAGTTGATGCAACCAGAGAACTGGTGATACTTCGCCATCTGCGCCGGGCTCTGGATATTTGGTCCCTGATCCGGCGTACGCGGGTTACCGATGATGTACGGCTTAATTGCTTCCAGACTTTCGATAAAGTGCGTCATATCGACGACCAGATCGCGCTCAATCGGGAAGTTACCCAGCGCTTCCACCTTAATACCGTTGGTGTAATCACGCAGGAAGGTTTTGCATGCCAGTTTCGGCACATTGTTGACCATCATGCCGCAGGAGCCGCAGATCGCCATACGGCAGGACCAGCGATAGCTCAGGTCTGGTGCCAGGTTATCTTTGATGTAGCCCAGCGCGTCCAGCAGTGACGTGGTTTCATCATAAGGCACTTCATAGAAAGCACTGTGCGGCGCGGTGTCGGTCTCAGGGTTATAGCGCACCACCTCAACTTTCAGGTTTTTCATCTCAGCCATTAGCCTTCTCCTTCTTATCGGCTGCTTCCGCTTCGCCACCGTAAACACGTTTTGCCGGCGGCAGCGTGGTGATTTTCACGTCGCTATAGTCGAGGCGAGTCGTGCCATCAGCATCGCGGAAGGCGAGAGTATGTTTGAGGAAGTTGACGTCGTCACGTTCGGTGCAACCTTCGTCCAGACGTTGGTGTGCGCCGCGTGATTCCTTACGCGCCAGCGCGGAATGCGCCATACACTCAGCGACGTTCAGGCCGTGACCCAGCTCGATGGTGTACAGCAGATCGGTATTGAATACGCTGGAGGTGTCGGTGATGCGAACGCGCTTGAAGCGCTCCTGCAGTTCGGCCAGCTTATCCACGGTTTTCTGCATGAGTTCCGGTGTACGGTAAATACCGCAACCTTCTTCCATCGAAAGCCCCATTTCGTCGCGGATCTTCGACCAGTTCTCGTTACCTTCCTGGTTGACCAGGTCTTTCAGACGTTGTTCAACGCCAGCAACCTGTGCGTCAAGGGCGGCGTCGTTAGCAGTGCCCGCCGTTGCTGCACGCTCCATCGCCTGCTCGCCTGCCAGACGACCAAAGACCACCAGCTCAGCCAGAGAGTTAGAGCCCAGACGGTTCGCGCCGTGCAGACCCACAGAAGAACATTCGCCGACGGCAAACAGACCTTTGATGCGGGTTTCGCAGTTCTGATCGGTTTCGATACCGCCCATGGTGTAGTGCGCGGTCGGACGCACCGGAATCGGTTCTTTCACTGGATCGACGCCCACATAAGCTTTCGCCAGTTCACAGATGAACGGCAGACGTTCCAGCAGTTTCTTCTCGCCCAGATGACGCAGGTCGAGATGTACAACATCGCCACGCGGCGTGGAGATGGTGTTGCCTTTACGCCATTCGTGCCAGAAAGCCTGAGAAACTTTGTCGCGCGGACCGAGTTCCATATATTTGTTTTTCGGCTCGCCCAGCGGAGTTTCCGGACCCATGCCGTAATCCTGCAGATAACGGTAGCCGTTTTTGTTGACCAGAATACCGCCTTCACCACGACAGCCTTCCGTCATCAGAATACCGGAGCCCGGCAGACCGGTCGGGTGATACTGAACAAATTCCATGTCACGCAGTGGAACGCCGTGGCTCAGCGCCATGCCCATGCCGTCACCGGTCACGATGCCGCCGTTGGTGTTATAGCGATACACACGGCCTGCGCCGCCTGTCGCCATTACTACCGCGTTAGCACGAATCTGTACCAGCGTGCCTTCCATCATGTTCATCGCCACCAGGCCGCGAGCATGACCATCATCGACCAGGATATCCAGGACGAAGTGTTCGTCAAAGCGTTGGATCTGCGGGAACTGCAGAGAAGTCTGGAACAGGGTATGCAGCATATGGAAGCCGGTTTTATCCGCAGCAAACCAGGTACGCTCAATTTTCATCCCGCCAAAGCGACGAACGTTGACGCTGCCGTCTTCGCGACGACTCCACGGGCAGCCCCATTGTTCCAGTTGGGTCATTTCGGTAGGACAGTGGTGGACAAAATAATCCACGACATCCTGTTCACACAGCCAGTCTCCGCCCGCTACCGTATCGTGAAAATGGTAGTCGAAGCTGTCATGATCCTGGGCGACAGCAGCTGAGCCCCCTTCAGCAGCCACGGTGTGACTGCGCATTGGGTACACTTTTGAAATCAGTGCGATTTTTGCATTAGGATTTGCCTGCGCTGCGGCAATTGCAGCGCGTAATCCCGCGCCACCGGCGCCTATAATGGCAAGATCGGCTTGAAAGGTTTGCACGACATTCCTCCAGATTATTGTAATTTCGCCACCACATATTTCGGGTAAACCCCCTGAAACAGGTGGGGTGCGAATGCGTTTCCACTGCTCCTTTATAGGTACAACAGTATAGTCTCTGCGATGAGTGGGAAATTTGACGTGTTCGATTTTTTTAGCGTGTCAGAGGCCGGAATTATCAGTGATCTTGATTAATTTAATTACTAAACCATCGCTTTACGGTTTTTTAACTCTTCAGCCGTGTCGGAGTATTCCTGAGCAAAATTTGTTTCATTGCCGCGTTACGAGTAGACTTCGTGCCCTTGTCTTAAACTGGAGAAAGAACCATGAGCGAAACGGCAACCTGGCAGCCGAGCGCGTCCATACCTAACCTGTTAAAACGCGCGGCAATTATGACGGAAATTCGTCGTTTCTTTGCCGATCGCGGCGTGCTGGAGGTTGAGACGCCCTGCATGAGCCAGGCGACGGTCACAGACATTCATCTGTTCCCGTTCGAAACGCGTTTCGTCGGCCCCGGTCACTCTCAAGGGATGAACCTCTATTTAATGACCAGTCCGGAATATCACATGAAGCGTCTGCTGGTGGCAGGGTGTGGTCCGGTCTTTCAGCTGTGCCGTAGCTTCCGTAATGAAGAGATGGGGCGTCATCACAACCCCGAATTTACTATGCTCGAGTGGTATCGTCCCCATTACGACATGTACCGGTTGATGAACGAAGTGGATGATTTGCTGCAGCAGGTGCTGGAATGCCCGGCGGCGGAGAGCCTCTCTTATCAGCAAGCGTTCCAGCGTCATCTGGAGATTGATCCGCTGTCTGCGGATAAAACGCAGCTGCGTGAAGTTGCCGCAAAGCTGGATTTAAGCAACATTGCCGATACGGAAGAAGATCGCGATACCTTACTGCAACTGCTGTTTGCGATGGGCGTTGAACCGCACATTGGTAAAGAGAAACCGACGTTTGTGTATCACTTCCCGGCAAGCCAGGCATCACTGGCGCAGATCAGTACGGAAGATCACCGTGTAGCGGAACGTTTCGAGGTCTACTTCAAAGGTATTGAGCTGGCGAATGGTTTCCATGAGTTGACGGATGCGCGTGAACAGCAGCAACGTTTTGAACAGGATAACCGTAAGCGTGCCGCGCGCGGACTGCCGCAGCAGCCGATCGATAACAATCTGATTGAGGCGTTGAAGGTTGGCATGCCGGACTGTTCTGGCGTCGCACTGGGTGTGGATCGTTTGGTGATGTTGGCGCTGGGCGCAGAAAGCCTCGCGGAAGTGATCGCGTTTACTGTTGATCGCGCATAACTTGTTCAATCAAAAAAGCAAAGCGGCGTGTTTTTTCTCGCCGCTTTAAAGAATGCTTTTCAGTTAATATTTAACGCCCACATTTTATTTTTGTAACTTCTACCTTAAGGTTTCAACGTTAAGTCGCTGTAGATGGTTAGTATGAACGACTTCATCATATATTTATTTTACACAAGATATTTATTTAATCATTAGATGGACATTAATTGCAGAAGCTATATTGTTCTTTATATATAACGCGCTGTGTGAATATATAAACAGCATTATATATTTTCTTGTGTTTATAGATGGCTTGAATATCTTATTGTAATAAGATTGTGTTAGGCTGACATGCGTTTTTATAATTGTGATGTCTATCCCATCCTGAGTAGTTACGAAAGAGCTATTGTCTTTTCAATAGTGAGGTCTATCATAGGGTTGTTATCGTGATCAGTTCGCCTCCTTTTTGTGATATTGATGAATATGGTTTCCCTCATTGGAATGGTTGGGATTTTTTTTCCGTTGGTATGCGTTGCCCACTAATTGGCATTTTATGACAGGAAAAGCATATCTTTGGTATTACAAAACAGCCTGGTTAGTACATCATCGAATAAAAATTAAACAATATACTTATGAAGCGCGAATACCTGAATTACTCCTTGCGGGTGTTGCGGTTGCTGAAGTAGGGGGAACTCCGGAGAGATTCAAAGGTGTTGGCGTTCTGCAATTCAGACAAGTAATAGAAGAGATCCTGGGAAAGAACAACAATGAGTTGTCCAATGCAACATCTATTGGTTCTATCGCGATCCAGATAGGCGTCGCTGCCAGAACAATCGGTATTCACCCAAACACGCTTTCGCATTTTCAGCAATTTAGGTTATCACAATGCTTACTCGATGACAGTTTTAACATTCGTGTTGTAGCATTCCATTTACATGACCTTACTCTCTATGATAATCCAGATACTGATACTCTTCATCTGACTGATGAGCAAATTATATTAGCGGGGTCCAGGTATAATCGCGGACTTATACGGGCCAAAGAAGATATTATTCTCTCGATTAGAAAATCACCGGGCTCTGCAGAACGTGAATATAGTGAATATGGCCGACGAATTATAGAAAAGAAAGATATTCTACAAAAGATTTTGCAAGGAAATTAAATGAACTGGAAAGCTTTTGTTTTGAATTTTATAGGAAGCGTGATTTGTATTTTATTGATAATCATGTTGTCAACGCAAAGTAAGGAATGGTTTATCGATGGAAGGGGAATTAAAAACATCTGTGATGTCATGATGTATAATGAAAATGACGACATTGGCGCAGCTGGAATGATAATAACACTACCCATCTTTATCCCTTTCCTCTATGTGATTATATGGAAAAAACATCGCAGTATTTGGCAATATTTTGTTGTGTTAACTCTGCTGAGTTTTTGGTTATGGCGTTTTATTATTCGATATCATTTATGCCTCTAAAAAGTAGAGATTGGCTGATGGAATACAACCAACCTCTGCTGATACACGTACAAACGATTTACAAACTCCCCGCCGGACGACTTCTTCTGCCGGCAGAACTGAGCGTTTTTCCTGTTTGTCGGCCATTCAAACTTTCCAGACGCATCTGGAATGGCGGGAACGGCATATCGATACCGTGCTCGCGGAAGCCTGCCAGAATCAACTGGTGGATTTCATGGCGCAGCGGCATGCGATGACCCATCTCGGCGGCATAGATACGCAGTTCGAAGATCTGAATCCCCTGTTGTAAGTCCACAAGGAAGACTTCTGGCGCCGGGTTATCGATGACTAACGAGCAGCGGTGTGCGGCGGTTAGCAGGATTTGCGTCACCTCTTCGCTGTTCACATCGGATGGGGCCGGAATGGTCAGCACCACGCGTGTCACGGAATCAGACAGCGACCAGTTGATGAACTGCTCGGTGATAAACGCTTTGTTCGGCACGATGATCTCTTTGCGGTCCCAGTCGCTGATGGTCGTCGCGCGGGTATTGATCTTCGTTACGCTGCCTGTCAGATCGCGAATGGTCACGGTGTCACCAATACGAATCGGCTTTTCAAACAGGATGATCAGGCCGGAGATAAAGTTGGCGAAAATTTCCTGCAAACCAAAGCCCAGACCGACGCCGAGTGCCGCCACCAGCCATTGCAGTTTCGCCCACTCAATCCCGATCATCGAGAAGCCCACCAGACCGCCAATTAACATCAGCAGGTACTTGGTGATGGTGGTAATGGCATAGCCGGTACCCGGCGTGAGATCGAGGTGTTGTAGCAACGCCAGCTCGAGAAGCGCAGGCAGATTACGCACCAGTTGGGTGGTGATGATAAACACCAGAATCGCGATCAGCACCGCGCCCAGCGTAATGGGTTCTAAACTTTCAACCCCTTGCACCGTCGAGGTGACGTCCCACAGCGAGATGTTTTCGAGGAAGCCGAATGCGGAGTGAATTTCCGACCACAGCACAATGACCGACAGCAGGGCGATCAGCATCAGGATGGAACGCACCAGACGGAGCGACTGGGCGCTGATAGCATCAAGATCGACTTCGCTCTCATCAACGTCGATGGTCCCTTCCAGACTGGTTGAATGAGCCGGCTCTTCTTCGCCACGGGCGCGCTGGGCCAGCATTTCCGCACGGCGGTGCTTGGCACGGTCAAAGGCCAGTCTGCGACGCTGAATTAGCATCCAGCGGCGAATGACGTGGTAAATCACCAACAGCAGGAACCAGATGGCGACGGAGGTTTCCAGTCGCGCCAGCAGCGCCTGTGACGTCGCCAGATAGCCCACGGCGGCAGCCAGTATCGCCACCACCGGCGCGCCTATCATCAGGTTCCACAGCATGCTGTTCACGATATTGTCGCCGCTGCCCTCTTTATCGAGATAGAGCGGGATCCCGGCTTTTTTCAGGCTCAGGGTGACCAGTGCCAGCGCGCCGCAAATCAGCATAAAGCACAGGCGACCGAGCGAGCCAGAAAACTCCCGATCGTTGAGGTTATCAAACATGATGAGCGCCATAATCAGCGGCACGATAAGCCCGATACTCATCAGATAATAACGCATCGCACGTGACACGCGTTCGCGCGGCCAGCCAAAGTGGGCGATAAACAGGCCATTGGGCCGGGCAAATGTCGCGCAAATCATCACGACCCACAGCAGCGGCACCGTCGCCGTGACGCCATCGCCTATCGCGACGGCAAGCGGATAAGGCCAGGCCTCGCGCAGTCCGTATCCCAGCGTCATCCACAGTACTGGCAGCGGCGAGGCCACCAGTATCGACCAGAATACGGTACGCAGCGTCAGCCAGAAGTGATCCTGCGTCACCTTGCCCACTCGGGCGGCAGAACGCTCCAGAAAACGGGTAAAGTGGCGACGCGAGTAAATGCTGAACCCGACCAGAATCAACGCGCCAAACAGCGGCAGCAGGGTATCTCTGCTGGTCAGCATCATCACGCTGGCCTGACCTAACTGGCTGAAGGTGTCGAGTGAGATCAGCCGACGCAGATCCTGCACGATATCTATCGGCCAGGAGAATGACATTGGACGAACGTCTGAGGTCCAGAACAGATAGCGGTGGGTCGCTTCGTTCACCTCTTTCAACGCATCTTCAAGCTGGCTATTGGAGACCTTCAGCTTGGTCAGTTCAAGGATCAGCGTGTCGCCGCCCTGTAACAGCGAATTCAGCAGCTCACGTTGGGTGCGCAGTTGCGCCTCAAGAATACGGTTTTGTTCGGCGGTGAGCGGCTGCCCGTCCGCCTGATGGAGCTGGCGCAGCTGAGGCTGCTTATTGAGCTGATCTTCATAGCGCAGACGCTGGACGCGCAGTTGCGCCATTTCAGTATCCAACTGCTGGGGTTTGGGCATTTCCGGCAGACGTGCCACCTGGGCGCGTAACGCTTCACCCAACAGGTTAGACGAGCCTAACCATTGCGACTGTTCACGCAGCGTCGTCAACGCCTGACGTACCTGCTGAGTCTGGCTGGCGGCCTGACGTTGCTGAGAGGCGACGAGATCCATGCGCTGCGCCTGCTGATTCAGCGCGGCTGACAGTTCCCGGTTCACTTTGAACTGGGCGACAATATCCGGCGGTAAATCAGCGCTGTTCTCCGCCAGTAACTCGGTACTTTCCAGCGCCCGTTCGGCTTCACGCTGGCGCTGGCTGTTGAGCTGATTGCGCAGTGCCTGTAAATACGCATCCAGTTGCTGGCTCTGTTTTTCCGCCAGTTCCGAGCGCATACGAGCCAGTTCCTGACGGTTGTTGGCCGACAACTGCGCCAGCTCCAGCTCATCAACCAGCGCTTTCAGGCGAGCGGATTCAGCCTGCATGCTGAAATTTTGCGCCTGGTTGAGCGGGGTGTTGCCGGTGGCGCTGCCAATACGGCGTTCAATTTCGTTGAGCTGTCGGCGGGCATCGGTTTGCTGCTGAGGCAGTTGGCTTAATGAGTCGGCAATCTCACGGGCGCGTTCCTGCTCCTGCTGGGCCTGACGGCTTTTTTCCAGCAGCTGGCTACTGACCTGGAGAATTTCCTGATTCAGCGCATCAGTCGTCATGCCCGGCGATACGCTGCGGGGTTCATCGCGCAGATTGGTTAACTGCGCGCGCAGGCTGGCGGACATTTTCGGGAAATTATCGATAACCTGCTGATATTGCTGTGCGCGTTCGAGAGAACCTTTACGTTCCTCGAGCGCGTTCAACGCAGACTGAAGGGCTTCAACAACATCAGGCTGAGCAGGCTTTGCGGATTTCGCCTGCTCCAGTTCCTGAGTGATTTGTTTGGCGTCGGGGGCGGTTGCAGCGTACGCCCCCTGGCTGAGGCACCAGGCCATCAGAAACGCGATAATCAGGCGCACAGCAACGTCCTTCTACTATTAGGTTTCGTCTTTCTTATCGTCGACCAGCGGACTGGCGTCGTGTTCAGCTTTGATCTCTTCATCTGGCAGTGGTGCAGGCTCGGCGTCGACTGGCGCAACGAATGTCTCTGTGGAGATCGCCAGCGGCTGACCAATTTTGGTCACAGAGAGGCTCTCAAGCTGCTCGACCAGATTCACTTTACCTGGCGCAAACAGGTTGATCACCGTGGAACCCAGTTTAAAGCGACCCATTTCCTGACCCTTCAGCAGCGCCACGGAGCCTTCGCTTTCTCCGGCAGGCCAGGTCCAGCGTTTGATCACGCCCTCGCGCGGCGGCGTGATGGTTCCCGCCCAGACGGTTTCGATACTGCCAACAATCGTAGCACCGACCAGAATTTGCGCCATTGGGCCAAACTCCGTATCGAACAGGCAGATAACACGCTCATTACGGGCAAACAGGTTTGGAACGTTCTGGGCCGTCAGATGATTAACCGAGAACAGATCGCCCGGAACATAAATCATCTCACGCAGAATGCCGTTACATGGCATGTGCACGCGGTGGTAATCACGCGGTGACAGATAGGTGGTCACAAACGACCCGTTACGGAAAAGATCCGCCATCAGGTAGTTACCAGCCAGCAGGGCTTCCAGGCTGTAGTTGTGGCCTTTGGCCTGCAGGATCTTATCTTCTTCGATAGCGCCTAACTGGCTGATGACACCGTCAGCCGGCATGACCAGTACGTTCGGATCGGTATTCAACGGGCGAACGTCGTCACGCAGTGGGCGGACAAAGAAATCATTGAATGAGCGGTAGCTGGCGGTATCTGGCTTCTGCGCTTCTTTCATATCGACCTTGTAGTACTTCACGAACAGATCGATAACCAGCTTAGTCAGCCATCCCGCTCGTTTGCTCGCGCCCCAGCCCGCCAGGCGAGTGAGCCATAGTTTCGGCAGAATGTATTGTAGCGAAAGTTTAAATGAGTTTAACAAGGTAGCCTCCAGGCTATTGTTTTATCGTTCCTGACCCGGCGTTGATGCCGGATCCTGAAAAAGGGGGACGATTCTAGCGATGCTTAGCTTAGTTGTCAGTCATCGGTATCAGAAAAGTTTTTACGCGTTTTTACCTGCGACATGCTTTCGAGAATACGGTGATAATTTTCGAAACGGGTTTCCGCAATTTTCCCGTCCTCTACGGCGGCACGAATGGCGCAGCCTGGGTCAGTGTCGTGCTTACAGTCACGATATTTGCACAGCCCCAGATAGTCATGAAATTCGACAAAGCCATGGGTGATTTGTTCCGGCTCCAGGTGCCACAGGCCGAATTCACGCACGCCAGGGGAATCGATGACGTCGCCGCCATGTGGGAAGTGGTAGAGGCGGGCCGCGGTGGTAGTGTGCTGCCCCAGACCGGAGTTGTCAGAGACATCGTTGGTGAGAATGGCTTCCTGCAGACCGAGCAATGCGTTGAGCAGGCTGGATTTCCCAACGCCGGACTGACCGGCAAAGATGCTGATGCGCCCGGTCAACGCTTCTTCCAGCGGTTTCAGACCATCCTGAGTGTGGCTGGAGACCATCAGCACGCGATAACCGATATGACGATAGATATCCATCTGCTCATTCACAAACGCCATGCTTTCGTCATCCAGCAGATCGATTTTGTTGAGCACGATGATCGGCTCAACCTGCAATGTCTCACAGGCCACCAGATACCTGTCGATAATATTGAGTGACAGCTCCGGTAAAATCGCGGAGACAATGACAATCTGGTCGATATTGGCGGCAATGGGTTTTACGCCATCGTAGAAGTCCGGGCGCGTCAATACCGAGGTACGTTCATGCACCGCCTCGACGATGCCTTTGACGTTGACCCCTTCCGCAGCCGCTTTGCCGGGACGCCAGACCACACGGTCGCCGGTCACTAGCGAGCGTATCGTCCGGCGAATGTTGCAGCGGTGAATTTCACCGTCGGCAGATTCGACGTCGGCATGCATGCCAAAACGGCTAATGACGATCCCTTCAGCGGTCTCGCCAAACAGGTTGTCATCGTAGTCTGGCTTCTCCTTAGACGTTTTAAGACGACGCTGGTGATTAGCGTTCACGCGGCGCTGTTGGCCTTTGGAGAGTTTATTTTTACTCAATCGTACTGGCTCCTGGTCGCCCATGTTGGGCAAAACATCTATGATACACACAATTCTAGTTGAGAGTAGTCACACAGAATGTGACGTATGAGGGGTGGAAAATAGCATGAGTGCCAATGAAAACAACTTGATTTGGATTGATCTGGAGATGACCGGTCTGGATCCCGAGCGCGATCGCATAATTGAAATCGCCACACTGGTCACCGATGCCAACCTGAATATTCTGGCTGAAGGGCCAACGATTGCTGTTCATCAGTCTGATGAACAGCTGGCACTGATGGATGACTGGAACGTGCGTACCCATACCGGGAGCGGGCTGGTGGAGCGAGTGAAGGCGAGCACAATGGGTGAACGTGAAGCGGAACTGGCGACGATTGAATTTTTGCAAGCGTGGGTGCCAGCGGGTAAGTCGCCAATCTGCGGGAACAGCATCGGACAGGATCGCCGTTTTTTGTTTAAGTACATGCCAGAACTGGAAGCGTATTTCCATTACCGCTACCTGGATGTCAGCACGCTGAAAGAGCTGGCTCGTCGCTGGAAACCCGAAATTCTGGACGGTTTGAGCAAGGAAGGAACGCACAAGGCGATGGATGATATCCGCGAGTCGGTGGCGGAACTGGCTTACTATCGTGAGAATTTTATTAAGCTTTAAAAGGTGGCTATGCCGGGTGGCGGCTTTACCTTACCCGGCCTACAGTTTACATCCGGGAAGCTTGCGTATACCGAAGATTGCCGCTAAATTACTCGCTTTGCTGATAAAATCGCCACTCAAACGAAATTCACAAAAAATTGCGTTTGAAGGGGTTGCAGGAGAAAGGATTTCTCGTATAATGCGCCTCCCGTAACGACAGAGAATTATGCGTTACGGCAGCAACAAATTTTAATCAAAGCATTTCATGTTGCAGCAAGGCGGCAACTGAGCGAATCCACAAGAGCTTACTTAAGTAAGTGACTGTGGTGAGTAAAGGCAGCCAACACAGCAGCAACATGAAAGACGAAGATTAAGCGGGAATAGCTCAGTTGGTAGAGCACGACCTTGCCAAGGTCGGGGTCGCGAGTTCGAGTCTC
>NZ_JAOWCD010000081.1:0-95737 GCF_030337175.1 Citrobacter sp. Ca225
GGCTTTGTTGAATAAATCGAACTTTTGCTGAGTTGAAGGATCAGATCACGCATCCTCCCGACAACACAGACCATTCCGTGGCAAAGCAAAAGTTCAGAATCACCAACTGGTCCACCTACAACAAAGCTCTCATCAACCGTGGCTCCCTCACTTTCTGGCTGGATGATGAGGCGATTCAGGCCTGGTATGAGTCGGCAACGCCTTCATCACGAGGAAGGCCCCAGCGCTATTCTGATCTCGCCATCACCACCGTTCTGGTGATTAAACGCGTATTCCGGCTGACCCTGCGGGCTGCGCAGGGTTTTATTGATTCCATTTTTGCCCTGATGAACGTTCCGTTGCGCTGCCCGGATTACACCAGTGTCAGTAAGCGGGCAAAGTCGGTTAATGTCAGTTTCAAAACGTCCACCCGGGGTGAAATCGCACACCTGGTGATTGATTCCACCGGGCTGAAGGTCTTTGGTGAAGGCGAATGGAAAGTCAGAAAGCACGGCAAAGAGCGCCGTCGTATCTGGCGAAAGTTGCATCTTGCTGTTGACAGCAACACACATGAAGTTGTCTGTGCAGACCTGTCGCTGAATAACGTCACGGACTCAGAAGCCTTCCCGGGCCTTATCCGGCAGACTCACAGAAAAATCAGGGCAGCCGCGGCAGACGGGGCTTACGATACCCGGCTCTGTCACGATGAACTGCGCCGCAAAAAAATCAGCGCGCTTATTCCTCCCCGAAAAGGAGCAGGTTACTGGCCCGGTGAGTACGCAGACCGCAACCGTGCCGTTGCTAATCAGCGGCTGAGCGGAAGCAATGCACGGTGGAAATGGACAACGGAATATAACCGTCGCTCGATAGCGGAAACGGCAATGTACAGAATGAAGCAGTTGTTGGGAGATTCACTGACGCTGCGTGACTACGATGGTCAGGTAGCGGAAGCTATGGCCATGGTGCGTGCGTTGAACAGGATGACAAAGGCTGGGATGCCAGAAAGCGTGCGTATTGCCTGAAAATCCAGCCAGCTACAGGGTCGTTCGCACGAAATCTTATTTATTCAACAAAGCCCCGTCAATGCACTGATACCTTGTATCCGCTGGTGAAGCTGACGCTCAATTTTGTCAACAACGCTTTCAAACTCCTGATAATTATGAACAATGGTTTGTTGGCGGTGCCTGACGAGTGTTGTGTTACCTTCCGCATGAGTCAAAAGGTGTAACGCTTGCGCACGAACCTTCATTGCCAGGTCCCATTCATGGATTCGCTCATCAAGGATCTTTTGTTGGGTCTGGATCTTATTCGTAATTTCTGAACTGCCAAAGAGCCCACGGTCTTTAAGTGCTGCCACTTTGTCGCCAGTAGCAGTAATATCAGTCAGTAAGTGTGCCTGCAGGGCGGAAAACTGGACTTCAATATCCTCCAGTTTTTGACGTATTGCGGGTGAGCATTGCCCCTCCAGGACCGTGGGGGTAATTTGCTGCAGATACTGTATGGCTCCAATGATCTCTGACTTACGTGCATTGTTCTGGAACGCAGAAACCTCGCGTACTGCTTCAACAATCTCCGTCAATTTTTTACTGATATCAGCCAGGTGCTTTTGCGCTAGCACGGCAGAAGCAACATTCAATAACATTCCGGCGTTAACAAACTGACTGAGTTTGTCAGGATTCAGCAGAACGGCATGTTCTTTGATGCCTTTTTCTCCCAGGCTAAATCCACGGAAACCAGGGCCATCTTTTACACTCGCCAGAGGACCATTAATAATGACCTCCATATATTGATGGCTGGCAACATGTGCAGAGGTCGCTAGTGAGGGTAATGTTTGCAACAGCGGGCTCAGGCGTGAAATACCGGCAATATCCTGTTCCTGCATCGCACCCGTGTTGATACTTTCCGAAGGTGGAATTGTCGCAACCGTAAGCGCAGGTTGGTGAATATCATGCCCAAAACCCCAGCGTTGATCGTATGTGAGAGCAGGCAGCGTGGCAGATGATAGCTGGGTGGCAAGCCGGAACTGGCGGGAGTTTTTTAAGCGAATCCAGGCAATTTGCACCACGCAAGGCAGTGTCACTCGAAACGCAGGGTTTGAGATGTCATAGGCGGTATAAAGACCCGTAATAGCCAGGCCAACCGGCCCGGTTAATACGCCCAAAACGCGCCCGATGCCAAGCCCTGCAATTAAAGGCAGTACTTTGCCTGCGGTCGTTTGTGCAAGACTATTGGCAACGAGTGCCGCTCTCTGCCAGACAGGAATATCCATACTGGCAGAGCCGTTTATGCCCATCTCACGCAGAATCTGGCGGCGCTCATCATCCGACATTTTTTTCCATGACGAGGTAAATACACAGTCAATAATCAGCGCTTCTTTTTCTTCTACCGATGCATCAGCCGGGACTTTCATCTTCAGATGGCTTGCAACGTCATCTACAATTTCGCTGTAGTTGACGCCGTTGCGACGAAACAGATTCACGAACGTATTACCACCGAAATGCTGCAACTCCCGAATAAGCAGACGCAGAGTTTCGTCATCAGGTATATCCTGGCGTTTGGCATCCTGTAATACATTCTTCACACTGTCTGACATGGAAAAACCAAGCTTACCGGTGTTAGTGACATAATCGATCAGCAGATCTATATCGCCTTTGTCTGCGTTCAACAGCAGTTGAACCAACGCGTCATCACCCTGGATATCTATCTCACTCATGAAAATACCTCTCCCATATTCGTCACCAAAATCTTTTAAAACCCGCGCATCCCATTGATAAACGTTTCAATCACATTGCGCACACGGTCGTAGACACGTGCCCGCACGTTCTTGCGTTCCAGAATCTTCGGCGTCCAGGTTAGCGTTTCTGCCACTTCATCCTCTCGCGGCATCACGTCGGTAAAGAGGTAGTTATCCAGTAAGCCGGTCAGTTTGATCGAATCGAGTCGCTCTTCGCTACACAAGGCTGCCAGCGCCTTACCTTTTTCCTGTTCGACATAAGCTTCAAACACCTGAGTGATATCTTCGTCATGCGAGGCATGCAGCAGGCTTTTTTCGATAAAATTATCAATAAGCTCACGTTTACTACGCAGCGTGACGTCGCTGTCGACAATATCCATGATCTTTTTCTTCTGCTCCTGCTGTTCTTTTGGCGGCATCGCCTGAATGCCAGCCAATAGATGCAAAATGTAGCCGACGTTAATTTCGTCGCGATGAATCAGCGAGACTTCAAAATCCACGTCTTCAAGAATCGAGACTTTCTCCTTGCTGGAGTGTTTTTTCACCTTGTCGTGGATATCGAGGTACTTACTGGTGAAATCCGCCAGCGTCTGGTCCGATAGCGGTTTAGCCGCATCATCAAAATCGGCAAAGCTTTCGAGAATGTTTTTCAAACGCATCACATCGCGGAATGCCGTTACAAACGCCAGCTGTGCTTCCTCATCTGGCAAATCGTCCACGCTTTCCACCGTTGGCGTCAGCGTTAACAAGCGATCGACAGCGTTCTGATAATCCCCGAAGTACTCCTCAAAGGGTTTGACCAGCACCGTAGAAGAGGCATCTTTGTTCGAGAACAAGGCAATAGCATCGTCGGTGGCTTTCTTCAGATTGCGGAAGCAGACGATATTCCCGTGGCTTTTCTTCTCGTTGAGAATGCGATTGGTGCGGGAAAACGCCTGTACCAGGCCGTGAAAACGCAGGTTTTTATCGACGTAGAGCGTGTTCAGCGCCGGGCTGTCGAAGCCGGTGAGGAACATATTCACCACCAGCAGAATATCGATGCCTTTCTCTTTGGTGCGCTGGGCAATATTTTTGTAGTAATTGTAAAAGCTCTTTGAGTCATTGGCCGAGTAGCTGGTGCCATACAGCTCGTTATAATCCTCGATAAAGCTATCCAGATGATCGCGACTTGAAGTGTCAACTTTCGCCCCCTGCGGCAGGCTAATATCCTCTTCATCCAGGAGGCCGTTTACCGTCTCTTTATCACTTTTGTCCGCTTCATTGGCGGCGTAGGTGAAGATGGTGGCAATCTTTAACGGCTTGTAGTTGGCATCCGCCGCCTGCAGTGCGGCCTGCTTTTCTTTAAAGAGTTTGTAGTAAGTGATCAGCATATCGACTGACCCGACGCAGAACATCGCGGTGAACTCGCGATTGCGGGTCTTGGCGTTATGGTGGGCAAGGATGTAGTCGGTCACTTTGCCCAACCGGATGTCGCTTTCCATCACCTCTTTGGTGTCGATATCCTCCACATCGATATCGATCTCATTGCTGCTTTCTTTGCGCTTGTAAGTACCGACATATTCCACGGCAAAGCGCAGAACGTTTTCATCCCGGATGGCGTCGACAATCACGTATTTATGCAGGCATTTATCGAACAACAGTTCGGTGGTCTGTTTGACACCATTGGTGATATTGACGTTATCGGCAAAGATTGGTGTCCCGGTAAAACCAAACAGCTGTGCGTTCTCGAAGAAGTTCACGATCGCTTTATGCGTATCACCGAATTGGCTACGGTGGCACTCATCGAAGATAAAGACGATGCGCTCTTTGCGCAGGTGTGCGAGCTGCGCTTTATACCCTTCATGGGTGATGGCGTTGTTCAGCTTCTGAATGGTGGTCAGGGTCAGTTTGGTGCTGCTTTGCTTGAGATGTTTTATCAGCGTACTGGTGTTGTTGGTGGTGTCCACGCTGTCTTTTGCAAAGCCGTTGAACTCTTTCGCCGTCTGATAATCCAGATCCCGGCGATCGACCACAAAAATGACCCGATCCACTTCCGGCATCTCCATGATCACCTGGCTGGCTTTAAACGAGGTCAGCGTTTTACCGGAGCCGGTGGTATGCCAGATATAGCCGTTCTCCGGCCGACCTTGCTTGTGGAGATTTTCCTTCACATGGCGGATCATCGCCTCACAGGCGTAAAACTGGTAAGGACGCATCACCATCAGGCACTTACGGGTTTCGTTCAGCACCGTGTAGTGGGTGATCATTTTGGCGATGTGACAGACCTTCAGAAATGCGTCGGTGAATTTCTCCAGCGCTTTGAGCGGGTTATTATTTTCATCGGTCCAGAAGAAGGTCTGCTCGAAATGGTTGGCGCGGTTATTGGCGTAGTATTTGGTGTCCACGCCGTTGCTGATAATAAAGATCTGCACATACTGGAACAGACCACTGCCTACCCAGAACGCGTCCCGATGGTAACGATCGATCTGATTAAAGGCCTCTTTCAGCCCCAGGCCGCGACGCTTAAGTTCAATCTGCACCAGCGGCAGGCCGTTGATCAACAGCGTGACGTCGAAGCGGGTTTTACGCGTATTTTGCTCGGCATTGAACTGCTTCACCTGGCTCGTCACCTGAAACTCGTTCTGGCACCACTCCTCTTTATTGATAAAGCTGAGCCACTTCTCAGTGCCGTCATCACGCAATAACTGGTAGCGATCGCGCAGAATCTTAGCGCGATCGATAACTTCATTACCTTTTGTCAGGTGCAAGAAAATACGGTTAAATTCGCCGTCCGTGAGTGGCGCAGATTCCAGTCGGTTATGGATTTCAATCTGCTTTCGCAGATTGGCTTTCATACTGGTTTCGTCGGTGACATTCACCCGTTCGTAGTGCATGCCCACCAGTTGTTCCACCAGTTGCGTTTCTAACTCGTATTCGCTTTGCGTTGCCATCAATATTTAGTGCCTTCTGATTAGATAAAGCCCGATGCTGACCGGGCTAACATTTTCTAAATGAACATCTGCTGAAGCAGGCCTTGCTTCCAAGATTTTAATTTATTAATTTCTTGCCTATTAGCTGAAATTCGACTTTCCATAGCAAGAAATAATTCTGATATTTTTTTTTGTTCATTAGGGCTTGGTATTAGGAAATTCATTTTTTTTAAATCAGTAATAGATAATACTAATTGTGATGAACCTACGGCGTAAGCCCGGAATATATGCTTGTAGTAATTAAACATTATGGTGTAAAAATAATTATCACCATATTCAAAGTTAAATACAGGGTAATATACGCTTATGCATCCAGTAGTATTCAATCTGTTCTGGTTGAAGAAAAATAAACCATCATCACTTCTTGATCTATAAGTTATATAACCACGCGGGATAATATTAAAACCTAAGTTACTTCTTTCGGTTAACCTATTATCTCTATAATATTCTTTTTGCAAAACCAATCCAGACCGGGAAGATGTCATTACAGGCCATTCATCTTCAAGAGTCGTTTTACATTTATACTCTGATAGTAAAGAACCTATTTTTTTATTCTCCCACTTAGGGAAGTTCGAGCCATCTTTATCTTTAAATCGTAATTCTTGTCTGAAAATTTTCTGCATAATACCGGTTCTGTACTGGTGCAGCATATTATGCTCTTTGTTCAATAAATTTATTTTTTTGTCAACAGCAGACAAAAAACTTGCGATTTTTTTTTGTTCTTCGAGAACAGGGAATGTTGCGTGCCAGTCACATAATTTTTTAAAGTAAAGTCGAGTTCTGGTTCCCCCAGCTTTTTGCTGAATCGCAAATGCTTTGAACTCGTTTGTGTAGTTTAACTTTGAAATAAGAAAATAATCATCCAAACCTTTCCCTTTAAAAACGGGATATTCTTTGCTAATTGCAATTTCCGGGAGTTTATCATTAAGATTAAAGTGGAATGTGTTATCGTCACTCATATGCCGATAAGTGATATATCCGTATGGAACTACGCCATATTCTCCATCATTCTGAAGTTCTCGGTCAGCGAAATATTCCGCTTGAGGTTTTAATCCTTGGCGAGAAGATGAATAAATGGGGATATTAGTTTCAGAAGAAACTCTCTTCTGAAAACTCTGCACATAATCGCCTAAGCGAAGTTTTTTCCATTCTTGCGAAAACTCGCTGAAACGTAGTTTGGGCATCATCAATTATTTCCCTCCATCACTGTAAATGGAGTTTCTATTCCTAATTCTTTGCAGAACCCAGCAATAATTTCATCGACTTCCGATACTTTACCTTCCAGATTGCGAATTTCCTTTGCTAATGCATTCAGATCGATCTCATCTTCTGCTTCAAAAGTATTTACATAACGTGGAATATTAAGATTGTAATCGTTAGCGCGAATATCTTCAATTGTCGCGGCGTGGCTGTACTTCTCAATATTTTTCCAGTCGTTGTAGGTATCGGCAATTTTGTCTATATGTGTAGACAGTAGCCTGTTCTGGTTTTTTGCTTTTTCAAACTCATTACTGGCGTCAATAATTAAAATGCTATCGTTGTGCTTACGGCATCTACGCAGCACTAGTACGCAAGTAGCTATCGGCGTTCCATAGAAAATATTTGCGGGTAAGCCGATAACCGCATCGATGCAGTTTAGCTTCTCAATCATAAACTGACGGATATGACCTTCGGCGGCTCCTCGGAACAGCACGCCGTGAGGCAATACCACCGCCATGGTGCCGTCATCTTCCAGGTGATGGAACATATGCTGTACAAACGCCATATCCGCTTTGCTGGAAGGGGCCAGTTTGCCGTACTGGGCAAAGCGGTCATCGTTCATAAACAGCGGGCTGGCGCTCCACTTGGCGGAGAACGGTGGGTTAGCAACGATAGCGTCAAATTTCAGATGCGTATGCTGCGGGTGCTCCAGCGTATCTTCCTGAATGATCTCAAAATCCGCATAGTGTACCCCGTGCAGGATCATGTTCATACGTGCCAGGTTATAGGTAGTACGGTTCATCTCCTGACCGTAGATTTTACCTACCGACGAGGCTTCACGTTTTACGCGCAGCAGCAATGAACCCGAGCCACAGGTAGGATCGTAGACGTTTTTCAGCTTCAATTTGTGGGTGGTGACGATTTTAGCCAGCAGGGTGGAAACCGGCTGTGGGGTATAGAACTCCCCGGCTTTCTTACCTGCGCCTGAGGCGAACTGGCCGATCAGGTACTCGTAGGCATCCCCCAGAATGTCGGAACTCGCTTCGCTCAGGTTAAAGCTCAGTTTGTCGAGTTCAGTGACGACTTTGCCGATCAATTCGTTTTTTGCTTTCGCCGTGTTACCGAGCTTGCTGGAGCCTAAATCAAGATCTTCAAACAGGTTGCTGAAGTCATCCGCGGAGTCGGTACCCAGCGTGCTCTGTTCAATGCTGCGTAGGGTAGTCGCGAGGTCTTCCAGAATAAAGCCGGTACCTGTGCCTTTGGGGTCTTTAGCCACACGTTCTGCCATGGTGTGGAACAGATCCGTTGGCGGCAGGAAATAGCCTAAGGTCTGGACACTGTCCTCTTTTACCGCATCAACGATATCCTGATAAGCGGGATGTTCCGCAGTCAGTTCGTTGTACTGAATGCTATCTTCCGCCAGAATTTTGTTCGCATACGCGACAAATTTTTCTGACAGGTATTTGTAGAAGATAAAACCTAGGCAGTAGTCGCGGAATTCATCGGCATTCATCTTACCGCGCAGGGTATCGGCGATATTCCACAGGCGGCCTTGCAGTTCACTTAAATTTTGCGCTTCAATCTGGGGAGACATAGTTGTTCCTGTTGTTTTTCTTCGTCACGAAAGAGTGACGTAATAAGTCAAATCATACCACCGAGCAGGCTCAGGATCTGTTGTTCACTCAGGGCGGCAATTCGCTGCTGATAAAAGCGTTTTTCTCGCGCCGCCAGATAGAGCCCTCCCATCGCTTTTTGCTGTGCGAGTGGCGGGAGGGTAACGGTAAAATTTTTCAGTTCATTAACCGCGATACGCTGTACGACGGTAGAACCCTGGGTGGTCTGAATCCGCTGACGTCGTCCCTCCGGGCTTTCATTGAAATGCCAGAGGAACCACGCGGCATCAATCCGACTGGTATCAACATCCACTTTGACGTAGTTATTACCTAAAATACGTCCGGCATTTTCGGTGCTCACGCGAACCGCCTTGCCATGAATCAAGCTGATGACAACATCTCCTTTCTGCGCCAGCACAACATCCTGATGCGTTTTCACCCACTGTTCTTTCTCGGCTGACACAATAGCTGACTGCCAGTCATCTACCAGAAACTGTTCGGTCGCATAGAAACGAAATGCGGACCCATCTGCGCTTTCCTGGATACGGCTGATGTGCGAGCCTGCCGTAAACGTAGCTATTTCCTTGTAGGTGAGCAGCATTCAAACTCCGAATAAAGATAAATTACATATGCTTTGTGCGGTGTAGCATACTCATGCCGAATAGATTAAATCAAGTAATTTATATTTATTACACGCGATCGTGATCAAATTTTTTCTGGTAAGAATAGCGTTATATAGTGCTCAGATATCAGGTTGAACACTAAAAAAATCATTCATAACTTCAAGTTTTAAAGCATGAGAACTGACCTGCTCCCCGTTGATTAGTACACCCCGATGTTAGTAATGTCTTCATAAGCCACATGAGGACATCCCCATGAAGAAGCGTTTTTCCGACGAACAGATCATCAGTATTCTCCGCGAAGCCGAAGCTGGGGTATAGCCCTGGTTTTGTTAATAAGACACCTGCACTCTAAAATTTTTCAGACATATATCATTTCCATGAACGCAACATCATTACGGCGAATTCCTCAAGGATTCGCCTTTTTTGTTTTATTTGTCTCAGGAGATGTCATGAGAAATCGGGAAGGCTTGCATTCGCTGCAGAACTCACTTTCTGGGTTACCGCAATGGGTGTCTGAACGCATTTTGCACCAGGTAAGCCAGTTAACCAGTTATGAACCAATGATCGGCATTATGGGCAAAACCGGGGCTGGTAAATCCAGTCTGTGCAATGCTCTGTTTGCCGGTGAGGTATCGCCGGTCAGCGATGTAGCAGCCTGTACCCGTGAGCCACTGCGTTTTCGTTTTCAGGTTGGAGGGCGGTTTATGACACTAGTGGATTTGCCTGGTGTCGGGGAAAGTGGCGCACGTGATACCGAATATGCTGCTCTTTACCGTGAACAGCTTCCTCGCCTCGACTTGGTACTGTGGTTGATCAAGGCTGATGACCGGGCGCTGTCAGTGGATGAGCACTTTTATCACAAGGTGATTGGCGAGGCATACCGGCATAAGGTGCTGTTTGTTATCAGCCAGTCGGACAAGGCTGAACCCACCAGCAGAGGAGAACGATTATCCACAGAACAGAAACAAAACATCAGCCGTAAAATCTGCCTATTGCATGAGTTGTTCCAGCCCGTGCATCCGGTGTGTGCCATTTCAGTTCGGGCTAAGTGGGGACTGCGGGTGATGGCCGAGCGGATGATTAAGTGCCTGCCGCGTGAGGCCAGCAGCCCGGTGGTGTCGCAACTGAAGCCCTCCTTTCGCACACCGACAGTCCAGAAAAAAGCGCGTGACGATTTTGGTGAAACGATCGGCACGGCGCTGGATGCGGTAAGTGCCCTGCCGTTGATACCGGCTCCGGTGAGGGCAGTCATACGCGCGGTGCGCGATACCGTGGTGTCGGTTGCCCGGGCCGTCTGGAATTTCTTCTTCTGAACGTTTAACGATTGTCTGTTCTTTCCCGAGCCCTGTCGCCTGTGCGACAGGGCTTTCTTTTATTTGTTTTTCCGTTATGAGGAGTCTGCTTATGACCCGTCTGGCTTCGCGCTTTGGCGCTGCAAACCTTATTCGTCGCGACCGCCCGTTAACCCGCGAAGAGCTGTTTCGCGTGGTGCCCAGCGTGTTCAGCGAGGATAAACACGAATCCCGCAGTGAACGTTATACCTATATTCCGACCATCTCCCTGCTGGACAGCCTGCAGCGCGAAGGCTTTCAGCCATTCTTTGCCTGTCAGACCCGGGTACGTGACCCGGGTCGTCGTGAACATACAAAGCATATGTTGCGTTTGCGTCGGGAGGGACAGATTACCGGTAAACAGGTCCCGGAAATCATTCTGCTCAACTCGCATGACGGCACAAGTTCGTATCAGATGCTGCCGGGATTATTCCGTGCAGTGTGCCAGAACGGGCTCGTCTGCGGTGAGTCTTTTGGTGAGGTGCGGGTGCCGCACAAAGGAGATGTGGTGAGTCAGGTGATTGAAGGGGCGTATGAAGTGCTGGGGATTTTTGACCGTGTGGAAGAAAAGCGAGATGCCATGCAGTCGCTGATGCTGCCGCCACCTGCTCAGCAGGCTCTGGCACAGGCCGCGCTGACGTACCGCTTTGGTGAGGACCACCAGCCGGTTGCCCCGTCACAAATACTTTCCCCACGCCGCTGGCAGGATGAGAGTAATGACCTGTGGACCACCTACCAGCGTATTCAGGAGAACCTGATAAAAGGCGGGCTTAGCGGACGTAGTGTAAAAGGCGTGCGAACGCATACCCGTGCCGTGCGCGGCATTGACGGAGATGTGAAGCTTAACCGGGCACTGTGGGTGATGGCGGAAGCCATGCTCAGTGGTTTCCGGCCTGCGTGAGTTCACATTTTACCTCTGGCATGGTTATTAAAATGTGAATAAATGACACACCCTGTCATTTCGGGTGCACAGAACTTGCCGGTTAAATCATCAGAAATCCGCGCAGGTCTGATAATCACGGGCTTCATGCGCTTCCCAAATTAATTCCCGTCGTGGACATATCCTGTCAACCCTCTCCTTTAGAATCTTATTTCTTTCAGTCAGTTAACCATGCGGAGGAGCCTCCATGCCACTGACAGAGCGCCGCTACGACAGGCTGGCGGTCAGGCTGTCGCTGATTATCAGCCGTCTTGTGGCGGGTGAAACGTTAGAGATGCAAAAACTGGCGACCGAGTTTGATGTGTCGGTCCGTACCCTGTACCGGGATTTTCGCGAACGACTGATGTACCTGGACCTCGAATGTCATCAGGGATGCTATCGCCTGCGGACCGGTGCAGGTCCGCAGGGTGAACTGGATGTGCTGACTTTTGCATACCGGGCCGGGCTGGCCGATATCTTTCCGGGGCTGGACCGGCGTCTGGCGGGCGCACTGCTGGCATCGGATGGAACCCCTTGCCTGGTGTGGCAGTCACCACAGCCGATAACGACCACCAGCCCGCTGGTATTTTATCGACTGGTCAGCGCCATCACCGGCAGCCAGCGTGTATTGCTGCTCGCGGACGGTGAACGTTGTGACGGACTGGCCCCGTACCGTCTGATATTTCTCGACGGCTGCTGGTACCTCACCGGTGAACTTAACGGGCATATAACCGTGCATCCTCTGGCGACCATCCATGCAGTGACAATCCTGAACACCACTTTTACCCCTCGAAAACGACTCAGCCTGTTAACCACTCAGGCAGGCTTTATCCGGGCACTTCCTCACTTCAGCTGTATCCGTGAAGTTTTGTCACAGGCTGCCGATAACGGGGGATCGGGATGAGCTTTGGTTTAATGACCTCTGTTAACAAGGAAAAACAATGATATGGCATTACGAGATAAATGGCGTACGTCACGACAATGTGACCGAAGACGACATCACCGGCCTGATTGTTCACGGTGAACTGACTGCCGCCACTCTGGTTTGGCGACAGGGAATGACGGAGTGGCAACCGGTCTCCGCCACCCCACTAGCTTCGGTGCTACTTCAGAGCGCCATACGCGAGCATACGCCCACAGCCCCTGACGCATCAGGGGCTTTATAAGGAGTCTTATAATGAAAAGAAAATCTTTCTCTGCAAATGTGAAATGGAGTTGGTTGGCATTGTCTGTGGCACTGATGGCCCCGACTGTAGTCCAGGCAACCGCAAAAACGGCGGTAGAAGCCAAGAACTGTCAGTCAGAAAACAATACCTGCCCATATCCTTTCGACCTGTACAAAACCGACCCAGCGTACAAAAAGTCGTTTGATGAGACCATGAATCAGAATGGTTTACCGGCGATGCTCGACGAGATGAATGGTCCAGCGGGTCCGATGGAACCAGTAAAAATTGACGGTAAAGTCTACCTGAAAGGTTTTATGTGTGAAGACGGTAACTGTGGTAACCACAATCTGACATTCTTGTACCAGCCTGACCTCCATAACTTCGTGGGCTTCTACAGCAACGGTAAAGATGGGCAATGGGTTAACACCCCAAGTGATGGTGAGCTGAAAGTATTACGTGCATTAGTCAATGGGACTGCGGAACCAACACACACGCCAACCGCCACTACCACGTCCAATGATGCACCACCAGCGAATACCATCTGGGAATTTACCGGGGGTAACGGTGACACTCTGTGGAACATGTGCGGCGGTAAACATAACAGTTGTGTGATTGTTGGTAATACCAAACACGTGGCCGCCGTGTTAAATCACAAATCTGCAAGTGGGTGTTCATTAGGTGATTTTTACATCATTGACAGGGATGACCGTTCCTGGCAACAGCGAGATACTGGAACCTGTAGTCCAAATGCTTGGGTGCGCAAAGGCTCCATTAAAGGTGGTCAATATCTGTCTGTTGACATCGGCGTCGGTGATGAAACTGTTATCCAGTACCCTATCGGTTACTGGTCAGACATGAAAGAGTTTTCCGGCCCGAACCGACCATCCTGGGAAAAAGCAAAACAAGCTGCTAAGCAGTAGTGTTATCGTTACGACACGAAACATACCCTATTTTTCCTTCCTCTCTTTCAGTCCCCTGTCGCTTTTGCGACAGGGGATTTTGCTTTTAAGGTACACCGAATGTCTGAACCTAAATGGTTACCACCGGGACCTTTCATCCGACAGCAGGCCGAAGCGATTACCCGCCGATATCACAACATCGCCATTGAAGACGACCAGGACAGTCACTTCCGTCTGGTGGTTCGCGACCCCGAAGGCCGGATGGTCTGGCGGGCGTGGAACTTTGAACCGGATGCCGGTACGGCCCTCAACCGGTATATCGGGCAGGATGGCATTTGCAGAGCATTATCCACCGACTGACTGCAGTCATTTTTCAGACCCTGATTACCCCACCTCATACGCCAGCCATCGCCGCTGGCGTTTTTTATTGACGGAGAAACCCTATGACAACACAGACACAGCACGAGTTTGTTCCCGCTAACGAACCGCAGTTCACCCTCAGTGCCACGCTGGTACCCGACGAACAGCGTATCAACTTCTGGCCACTGCACTTTGGCGCTATCCCGCAGTGGATAACGCTGGAACCCCGTATTTTCGCCTGGATGGATCGCTTCTGTTCGACCTACAGCGGTGGTATCTGGTCCTTTTACACCCTCAGCAATGGCGGGGCGTTTATGGCTCCCGAGTCTGACAATGATGAGATATGGCGTCTGTTTAATTGCCTGAACGGCAACGATGCCCAAATGAGTGCAGAAGCCGCAGGTATTGCTGTCTGCCTGATTGCGTACAGCCATCACGCCTGTCGCACCCAATGCGATGCCATGACTGAACACTATTACCGCCTGCGGGACTACGCCCTGCAGCATCCAGAGGCCCACGCCATTCTGCGTATTATCGACTGACCGAAGGAGCAACAGATGAAACAGCTTTCCTTTTTACCCGGCGAGATGACGCCACAGGACCGGCGTCTCATTCAGCGGGCGCTCAGGGCTCTGGACCGCCACCTGCATGAGCCCGGCGTGGCCTTCACCTCTACCCACGCCGTACGTGAATGGCTGCGACTGCATATGGCCGCGCTTGAGCGGGAAGAGTTCCGTGTGTTGTATCTGGACAACCAGAATCAGTTGATTGCCCATGAGACGCTCTTCACAGGCACGATTAACCGTACCGAGGTGCATCCCCGGGAAGTGGTAAAACGTGCCCTATACTTCAACGCGGCGGCGGTGATACTCGCGCACAACCATCCCTCTGGTGAGACAACACCCAGCCAGGCTGACAAAACCCTCACGCAGCGACTGGTGCAGGTGCTTCAGCTGGTGGATATCCGCGTCCCTGACCACTTGATTGTCGGCGGCAGGCAAATCTATTCGTTCGCAGAACACGGTCTGCTGTGAGGTATGACATGAAAATTATCAGTAAACGCCGGGCAATGACGATATACCGCCAGCATCCTGAGTCCCGAATCTTTCGCTACTGCACCGGAAAATATCAGTGGCACGGTAGCGTCTGCCATTACACCGGCAGGGACGTTCCGGATATCACAGGAGTCCTGGCTGTGTACGCCGAACGCCGCCAGGACCGCAACGGGCCTTATGCCTGCCTGATGAGCATCACCCTAAACTGACAATAGTGGAGAACTGTAATGAGCAACATCACTTGGGGCTTGCAGCGCGATATCACGCCGCGCCTGGGAACACGTCTGGTGCAGGAGGGCAACCGGCTGCACTACCTAGCTGACCGGGCCAGTATCACCGGTAAGTTCAGTGACGCCGAATGCCAGAAGCTGGATGAAACATTCCCGCACTTTATCAGCCAGATGGAATCGATGCTGACCTCCGGTGAACTGAATCCCCTACACGTTCATTGCGTCACCCTGTACCACACCGGTTTTACCTGCGAAGCCGACACCCTCGGCAGTTGCGGCTACGTATACATCGCCATTTACCCCACTAAGCGCTAATTACTTTCACGAGAGCAAGCATGAAACCTCAATCTGCAGCAACTTCGCGGGCGGTAAAACCCTGCCTGTCACCCGTGGCTATCTGGCAAATTCTACTGACACGCCTGCTGGAACAACACTACGGCCTGACCCTGAACGACACGCCGTTCAGGGATGAATCCGTTATACAGGAACATATCGATGCAGGTATCACGCTGGCCAATGCCGTTAACTTTCTGGTGGAAAAATACGAGCTTGTTCGTATCGATCGCAGAAGGTTTAGTTGGCAGGAACAATCACCTTATCTTCGGGCAGCAGATATTCTGCGAGCACGGCAGGCAACTGGCTTGTTGCGGCAAAGCCGTAACAACGTAGTACGGTGAATATTGCGTACAACCTTCCTGATTTAAATTTCTGAGCTTTCTCCCTTGTTTACATATTGCATAATGCGCCTGCCATTACCCGGCGGGCGCGTTTGCTTTTTAAGGACAAAATGTCATGCAAACTAAAGCTGAAGTATTAACCGATCATAGCGAGCTGATTTGCTCGACCAGTATTGAACGCATAGTGACTGGCCGCGATGCCGCACTGAAACAGATAGAACAACTCATTCAGCAGCTTGATTCGATTTCACGACTAACCGCAGAAATTGGCGGTGGTACAGCGCAAGATTGGGCGATGAAAGCCGGGCACCGTTACGACAGCTGGATGACCGAAAAGGTAGATAAAGCGCTGCCTGCCGTCACACGCAATATTGACCGTAGTATCTGGCGAGACTTGATGTTGAAGTCTGGCATGATGGCCTTGATGGATGCTCAGGCCCGTGACCAGTGGCATAAGAACCTGGAGGAGGGGGATCTGCCTGCCATCAGCGAGGCGAATATCCTCAGTACTTTTGAGCAGCTACATCGGAACAAAATGGATGTATTTGAGCGTGGGATTATCAATGTCTTTAAAGGGCTGTCGTGGGATTACAAAACCAATAGTCCCTGCCGCTTTGGTAAAAAGATCATCGTCAACAATCTGGTGACGCATAGCCGCTGGGGCTTTAGCTTAAACTGGGGCTGGCGGAGGGATCAACTAGCGGACCTGGAGAGAATGTTGTTTCTGCTCGATGGTAAACCGATACCTGACAATCGTGGCGATGTTACTACTCGATTGATGGAGCATATTCGGGACAACTCTTCGAAGGATGTTTACGAAGATGATTTCTTCAGTATCCGTTACTTTCAGAAGGGAACAGCGCACATCACTTTTAAGCGGTACGATCTGACAGAAAAGATGAATGATATCGTGGCGAAGCACTATCCGGGGATGCTGGCAGCGAGATGAAGAGGGCAGGGAGGCAATTCCTTACCTGACCCATTACCTGACCCGATTCGTATAAAACGAAAAAGGAGTCAGACGATTTCTCATCTAACTCCTTGTTTTATTTGGTGGCCCCTGCTGGACTTGAACCAGCGACCAAGCGATTATGAGTCGCCTGCTCTAACCACTGAGCTAAGGGGCCGTGGCGGTGAATTATAAAGTAACTCCTGCGCGCAATCCAGCCATAACCGTACGTATGCTGTTTTATTAAACAACGTATTTTCAATCCGTTATACTTTTCTCATGACGTATCGTTGTGAGGTATTCATGGTAAAAGATATTTTAGCGCCGGGGCTGCGGGTCGTGTTCTGCGGCATCAATCCGGGGCTCTCTTCTGCCGGGACGGGGTTTCCGTTTGCGCATCCGGCAAACCGTTTCTGGAAAGTGATTCATCAGGCCGGTTTTACCGATCGCCAACTCAAACCGGAAGAAGCAGAACACTTGCTGGATTTTCGCTGTGGTGTGACCAAACTGGTCGACAGACCGACGGTGCAGGCTAATGAGGTTTCGCGTAAAGAACTGCATGATGGTGGGCGTCAACTGATTGCCAAAATTGAAGATTATCAACCGCATGCCCTGGCGATATTAGGTAAGCAGGCGTTTGAACAAGGCTTCAGCCAGCGCGGCGTAGAGTGGGGAAAGCAGAGCATAACGATTGGCGCAACGCAGGTGTGGGTGTTGCCGAATACCAGCGGACTGAGCCGTATTACCCTGGATAAACTGGTGGAAGCCTTCAGGGAACTGGATGAGGCGCTGATCGTGCGCGGAATGTAAAAAAAACGCCACCGGGAAGGTGGCGTTTGCAGTTTATGTGACGGGATTTAATCGTCCAGGAAGCTACGCAGGACTTCAGAACGGCTCGGGTGACGCAGTTTACGCAGTGCCTTCGCTTCGATCTGACGGATACGTTCGCGGGTCACGTCGAACTGTTTACCTACTTCTTCCAGCGTGTGGTCGGTGTTCATATCGATACCGAAACGCATACGCAGGACTTTCGCTTCACGCGCGGTCAAACCGGCCAGTACGTCGTGTGTTGCTGCACGCAGGCTTTCGGTGGTCGCAGAATCCAGCGGCAGCTCGAGGGTAGTATCCTCGATGAAATCACCCAGATGCGAATCTTCATCGTCACCGATCGGGGTTTCCATGGAGATCGGCTCTTTAGCGATCTTCAGCACTTTACGGATCTTGTCTTCCGGCATCAGCATGCGCTCGGCCAGCTCTTCCGGCGTCGGCTCGCGACCCATCTCTTGCAGCATCTGGCGAGAGATACGGTTGAGTTTGTTGATTGTCTCAATCATATGCACCGGAATACGGATGGTGCGCGCCTGATCCGCGATAGAGCGGGTGATCGCCTGACGGATCCACCAGGTTGCGTAGGTGGAGAACTTGTAACCACGACGGTATTCGAACTTATCGACCGCTTTCATCAGACCGATGTTGCCTTCCTGAATCAGATCCAGGAACTGCAGACCACGGTTGGTGTATTTCTTGGCGATAGAGATAACCAGACGTAAGTTGGCTTCAACCATCTCTTTCTTCGCACGACGCGCTTTCGCTTCGCCGATGGACATACGACGGTTGATGTCTTTGACCTGCTCGATAGTCAGGCCGGTCTCTTCTTCAATCTGTTGCAGTTTCTGCAGGCCACGGTGAACGTCATCGGCCACATCGTGCAGTTTTTCGGACCACGGTTTGTTCATCGCGATAGCCGCGTTGAACCAGGTTTCACTGGTTTCGTTGCCGGTGAACAGGGTGATGAAGTTCTTCTTCGGCATTTTGCACTGCTCAACGCAGAGCTTCATGATCAGACGTTCCTGGGTACGAACCCTGTCCATCATGACGCGCATGCTGTTCACCAGGTAGTCGAACTGCTTCGGCACCAGACGGAACTGTTTGAACACTTCAGACAGCTTCAGGATCTCGGCCTGAGCATCGGCGTGGCTACGACCTTTCGCTTTGATGGTGTCACGCGTGACTTCGTACTGCGTACGCAGTTCACCGAACTTCTCGCGCGCCAGCTCAGGGTCGATGCTGTTGTCGTCATCGCTGCTGTCGTCGTCTTCTTCCTCGTCTTCGTCCTCGTCGTCATCCAGGTCTTCCTGAGACAACTCAGAGCCGACGTGAGTGGCGGTCGGCGCCAAATCTTCTTCCGCGTTCGGATCGACAAAACCAGTGATCAGATCGGACAGACGGGCTTCTTCAGCTTCAACACGATCGTACTGCTCAAGCAGATAGGTAATGGCTTCTGGATATTCGGCAACGGAGCACTGAACCTGGTTGATCCCGTCTTCGATGCGTTTCGCAATATCGATTTCGCCTTCGCGGGTCAACAGTTCAACGGTACCCATTTCACGCATGTACATGCGAACCGGGTCAGTGGTACGACCGATTTCAGACTCTACGCTGGACAGAACTTGCGCGGCCGCTTCTTCCGCGTCTTCGTCGGTACTGGTGGTGTTTTCAGCAAGTAGCAGATCATCGGCATCCGGTGCTTCTTCCATCACCTGAATACCCATGTCGTTGATCATTTGGATGATATCTTCAATCTGATCTGAATCGACGATATCTTCCGGCAGATGGTCATTGACCTCGGCATAGGTCAGATAGCCTTGCTCCTTACCACGGGTGACAAGAAGCTTCAGCTGTGACTGCGGGTTTTGCTCCATAAGACGGTATCCACACTTAATTCGTTTGATTAGCGTCAGCAAGCCGTTGCTGCCAACATTTAAAGCGAGGGCGTACTTATATTTGTGCCGCTGCCTCTCAGTGCGGCTGTCGGGGGCTTCCCGATCGCTATTCGGCACTTAAGCCGTTAAATAGTTCACCCTTCAAGTTGTCTCTGCGCTAGCGGCGTTCTCTTGCTGCCTTGATACAACTCGAATGATTTTGTCTGCTTCAGTTATTTCTTCGCCAGTTCCTGGTTCAATGTCCAGAGTTCCCGGCGTTCTTCGTTGCTTAAACCGTGTGTGCGCTCGCGGGCAATTAGCTCTTCCTGGCGCAGCTCAAGCATCGAATCAAACATATGGTTGAGTGAGTCGGTGAAGGTTTTTTCAGCAATATCCTTATCTGCTATATCGTCCCACATCGACAGTTTTTCAAGGGTGGCCGCATCATTTGTGCCACGATAGTGTTCTAAAAGCTGTCCGGTAGTCAGCCCGGGCTGGGACAAACAAGTGTTGACCAGTTCGGCAAATAAACCAAGTCCGGGCAGTTTATTCTGATCCAGACCGCTTAACGGCGGCACCAGCGGCGCCAGTTCCGGATTTTGCACCAACAGTCCTATCAGTATACGCATGGTCGTGCGTTTTAGCTGCGGAGCGGGTCGGGAAGCCCCACTTTCAGACAATTTTGGCATCAATCGTTCAAGTTGGCTGTCATCCAGAATGCCAAGCTTGTTTCCCAATTCCTGGCGCAGATAAATGCGCAGCGTTTCACCCGGTACCTGTGTGATGAGCGGCAGCGCCAGCGTACTCAACTGCGCACGCCCGTCTGGAGTGCTCAGGTCCACCTGTGGCAGCAGGCTATTAAACAAAAACGCGGAGAGCGGCAGGGCCTGCTCCATCCGGGCTTCGAATGCCTCTTTCCCCTCTTTCCGCACCAGCGTATCGGGGTCTTCGCCATCAGGTAAAAACATAAAGCGTAGCTGACGACCATCTGTCATGTACGGCAAAGCGGTTTCCAGCGCGCGCCAGGCGGCGTCTCGTCCTGCCCGGTCACCGTCATAACAGCATATGACGTTGTTCGTGGCGCGGAACAGGAGCTGGATATGATCGGCGGTAGTTGAAGTACCCAGCGAAGCCACGGCATAGTTAATGCCATACTGCGCCAGCGCCACCACATCCATATAGCCTTCCACTACTAACAGACGTTGCGGATCGGCGTTATCCTGCTGCGCTTCATAAAGGCCATACAGCTGGCGACCCTTATGGAAAATATCGGTTTCTGGGGAGTTAAGGTACTTCGGCAGGGCATCACCCAGCACACGACCACCAAAACCTATCACCCGACCACGCTTGTCGCGGATGGGGAACATCACCCGTTCGCGGAAGCGATCGTAACTGCGTCCCTGATCGTTGGTGACCAACATGCCCGCATCCACCAGTGACTGGCGATTTTCGCTATTGCCGCCAAACCGTTTCAGGACGTTGTCCCAACCGGGAGGCGCAAAGCCAATAGCAAAACGCGCGATCACTTCACTACTGAGTCCTCGCTTTTCCAGATACTGGCGCGCAGGGGTAGCGGCGGGTTGCATCAGAGATTGCTGATAAAACGTGTTCAGGCCATCCATCAGTTGATAAAGGCTTTGCCGTTGATGGCGCTCTATCTGGCTGGGACCTGTGCCTGCTTCAAACGGGACGTCAAGATTATGCATGGCCGCCAGTTCTTCGACGGTTTCCACGAACTCGAGCTTGTCGTAGTTCATCAGGAAGTCGATGACGTTGCCGTGCGCGCCGCATCCGAAGCAGTGATAAAACTGTTTTTCACCGTTTACGGTGAAAGAGGGGGTTTTTTCGTTATGGAACGGACAGCACGCATGATAATTCTTGCCCTGCTTTTTCAGCTTTACCCGCGCGTCGATGAGATCGACGATGTCGGTTCGTGCCAGCAGGTCATTGATAAATACGCGTGGGATTCGTCCAGCCATATGCCCCGTTTATTTTTTATGACTCATATACACAAAATCATTCAGGTTGCATCAAGGCGGCAAAAGAGCGAATCCTCAGGAACGTACATCAGTACGTGACTGGGGTGAGCGAGCGCAGAGGCAGCTTGAATGATGACGTATATAAACGAAAATAAGCCGCGCATTCCTTTCGGAAGCACGGCCTTACAACTACAACTCGGTCTGAATCGAGAGCCTCAGCCCCCGACAGAGATTAGTACAGACGAGTGCGGCGTGCGTTTTCGCGAGCCAGTTTCTTCGCGTGACGTTTCACAGCAGAAGCTTTAGCGCGTTTACGTTCGGTAGTCGGTTTTTCATAGAACTCACGACGACGAACTTCCGCCAGAACGCCTGCTTTCTCGCAGGAACGCTTGAAGCGACGCAGTGCTACGTCGAACGGCTCGTTTTCACGTACTTTAATTACCGGCATGTAACTCTCACCTTTAATAAATTCGGTTTGCCGCTGGCATCAGCGCCAGCTTATTTCAAAATGGTGCGGAATTTTACTGCAATTGCTGCTGCTTTGTAAAGCACCGATGCGATTTTGAAAGGGACTTTTATAAGGGGGGAGAGTATACACGAAATCGGGAGTGAGGGTATACATCTCCCCGCATTCGACCTACACTGCGCGGTAATAAAGTGAGGTAGAAACAAGTCATGCGTGTACTGGGAATTGAAACATCCTGCGATGAAACCGGCATCGCCATTTACGACGATGAAAAAGGTCTGTTAGCCAACCAATTGTATAGTCAGGTGAAATTACATGCTGACTACGGCGGGGTCGTGCCTGAACTGGCCTCCCGCGATCATGTCCGCAAAACGGTGCCGTTGATCCAGGCGGCGCTGAAAGAGGCGGGACTGAGTGCAAAAGAGATTGATGCGGTGGCGTATACCGCAGGACCGGGTCTGGTTGGCGCGCTGCTGGTCGGTGCAACCGTCGGTCGTTCTCTGGCGTTTGCGTGGAATGTGCCCGCTATCCCCGTACACCACATGGAAGGACATCTGCTGGCGCCAATGCTGGAAGATAACCCGCCGGAATTCCCCTTCGTGGCGCTGTTGGTGTCGGGGGGACATACCCAGCTTATCAGCGTGACTGGTGTCGGACAGTATGAACTGTTGGGTGAGTCGATTGATGATGCCGCCGGTGAAGCGTTCGATAAAACCGCCAAACTGCTGGGGCTTGACTATCCAGGCGGCCCGATGCTGTCGAAAATGGCGTCGCAGGGCACCGCTGGACGTTTTGTTTTCCCACGGCCCATGACCGATCGCCCGGGGCTGGATTTCAGCTTCTCAGGGCTGAAAACCTTTGCGGCGAATACTATCCGCAATAACGGCGGCGATGATCAAACCCGTGCTGATATCGCCCGGGCGTTTGAAGACGCGGTGGTGGATACGCTGATGATCAAGTGTAAACGTGCGCTGGATCAGACCGGCTTTAAGCGTCTGGTGATGGCAGGCGGCGTCAGCGCCAACCGCACGCTGCGCGCGAAGCTGGCGGAGATGATGCAAAAACGTCGTGGTGAGGTGTTTTATGCCCGTCCGGAATTTTGCACCGATAACGGGGCGATGATTGCCTATGCCGGTATGGTGCGCTTTAAAGCGGGCGCCACGGCGGATCTCGGCGTGACCGTGCGTCCACGCTGGCCGTTGGCGGAACTGCCAGCAGCTTAAGTAGGGTTTGTCCTGCCCGGTGGCGCTACGCTTACCGGGCCTACGAATCTATTCTCTGCATTTACCGGATCGACAAGACCGCAGGCCGGGTCAGGCGAAGCCGCCACTCAGCAATACACCGCATTACACCCGCAACATTCCTCTGTCTTCCAGAAACGCAATAATCGTCGCCAGACCGTCACCCGATTTCAAATTGGTAAATGTCCACGGGCGCTCGCCGCGCATGCGCAACGTATCGCGCTCCATCACCTCCAGCGACGCGCCGACATAGGGGGCGAGATCGGTTTTGTTGATCACCAGGAAATCCGATTTGGTGATCCCTGGTCCGCCCTTGCGCGGGATCTTTTCCCCTTCGGCGACGTCGATCACATAGATCGTCAGATCCGCCAGCTCCGGGCTGAAGGTAGCACTCAGGTTGTCGCCGCCGCTCTCGACAAAAATCAAATCCAGATTGCCAAATTTTTCGCTTAATGCTTCCACCGCAGCCAGATTCATCGAGGCGTCTTCGCGGATGGCGGTGTGCGGACAGCCGCCGGTTTCTACACCGACAATACGTTCCGGCGCCAGTGCGCCCGCTTCGGTGAGAATCCGCTGATCCTCTTTGGTGTAGATATCGTTGGTGACCACCGCCAGTTGCCAGCGATCGCGCATTGCTTTGCATAACGCTTCCAGCAGGGCGGTTTTACCGGAACCGACCGGGCCGCCTACGCCAACGCGCAGGGGATGTTTGTACTCACTCATTGTCTCTCCTCAGGAGCGAAATAAACGGCAATATTGGGTTTCATGGCGTGCAGAGGCGATGGCCGCCAGCGGCGTGGCGGAACCCAGACGGTCGTCCGGACACGCCAGCGCTTGCGCCATGCCTTTGGCGTATTGCGCGCAAAGTGAAATAATCAGCCGTTGCGCGGCCTGTTGGCCAAACGGCACCAGCTTGACGCCGGCCATCACGGCGCTCTCGATCCAGCTGTAACCGAGCGTTATCGCCAGGTCATGCAGCGGAATGCGCCACTGCACGCCGAGCCAGGCCATACCGCAGAGCTGACTGTCGGCAAAACGTGCGCGCCATTGCTGCGGGCACTCTGGCTGCCAGTCGACCACCAGTCGGGTGAACGCGACACCCCGGCTACGTTCTTCTTCCCGCAGCTCGCGGGTTTCCCTGCAGGCCAGCAGATACGCGGTCCAGCGGCGTGCGGCGTCAATATCATCCTGCTCACAGGCGTGATACAGACGGGCAAACAGCGGCAGGTCGACGGTGAAAACGTTATTTTCCATCTGTCGGGTTTGCCAGCATTCGAAGGTGTCCACGCTGTTCACCCAGCCAGTTTCTACCGCCCACTCCAACCCCTGGGACCAGGTAAACGAGCCCACCGGCAGGCTGCTGCTGGCGAGTTGCAGCAAACGCAACTGCTGTTGTGCGTCACGCATCAGTGCGCATGGCTGTGGTGATGGCCGTGGGATTCACCGGCATACGCCCCGGCCTCGGGCTCAAACGGCAGATGGGCAAAGGTCACCTCTAACCTGAACTGGCGCAGCATGGTGTCCAGAACGTGATCGTGGTGATAGCGCAGTTCGTCCGGCAAAATTTGCAGTGGGACGTGACGGTTGCCGAGGTGGTAGCAGGCTTTCGCAAGCAGGAACGGATCGGTGCAACGCACCACCGATACCGCTTCGCTGGCAGCGATAATTTCTACCACCTCCGTGCCATCTTCAGTGCTCAGGCAATCACCGCCGCGCAGCAGCAAGCCTCGGGGCAGCATCAGCCCCGCCTCACGCCCGTCATTGAGCTGTACTTTCGCCCGGCTCTTCACGCGGATATCAATCGGCAGTGTCAGCGTGGCGGTGATGTGCGCTGGGGTGTCAACGCGTTGCGTCAATAACAGCATCTCGGCTCCTCAAAATAAAAAGTAACGTTGCGCCATCGGCAGAACGTCAGCGGGGTCGCTGGTAATGAGTTCGCCGTCGATGCGGACCTCGTAGGTCTGGGCATCCACGGTGATAGTCGGTTGCAGGCTGTTGTGGATCATGTCGGCTTTTTTCACCGTCCGGCAGCCTTTCACCACGGCGGTTTGGCTTTGCAAATTGAGCTGCTGTGCGACACCGTTTTCCACCGCCGCCTGCGACAGAAAAGTCAACCGGGAATGATGACGCGCCGCGCCGAGCGCGCCAAACATCATGCGGTAATGCACCGGTTGCGGCGTGGGGATGGAAGCATTGATGTCCCCCATTGGTGCGCAGGCGATCATGCCGCCTTTCACGATCGTTGCAGGCTTTACGCCGAAAAAGGCCGGTGACCAGAGCACCAGATCCGCCAGCTTTCCGGCTTCAATGGAGCCGACTTCGTGAGCGATACCGTGGGTCAGTGCCGGGTTAATGGTGTACTTGGCGATATAGCGCTTCACGCGCAGATTATCGTTCTCCCCCGTCTCCTCGGCCAAGGGACCGCGCTGAACCTTCATCCGGTGCGCCACCTGCCAGGTGCGCAGGATCACTTCTCCCACGCGCCCCATCGCCTGTGAATCCGATGAGGTCAGAGAAAACGCGCCAATATCGTGTAACACATCTTCGGCGGCGATGGTCTCCCGACGGATCCGTGATTCGGCAAAGGCCACGTCTTCGGCAATATCCGGATCGAGATGGTGGCAAACCATCAGCATGTCGAGGTGTTCATCAATGGTATTGACGGTATAGGGCAGCGTCGGGTTAGTAGAGGAGGGCAGGATATTCGGGTGCGCGCAGGCGGTAATGATATCAGGCGCATGCCCGCCGCCGGCCCCTTCGGTGTGAAAGGTGTGGATGGTACGATCGCCAATCGCCGCCAGCGTATCTTCGACAAAGCCTGACTCGTTCAGAGTATCGCTGTGCAGCGCCACCTGAATGTCCATCTCATCGGCCACGGTTAGCGCACAGTCGATAGCCGCAGGCGTCGCGCCCCAGTCTTCGTGAATTTTCAGGCCGATGGCACCGGCGGCAACCTGCTCGCGCAGTGCATCGGGGTGGGAGCCATTGCCTTTGCCCAGCAGACCGATATTGACGGGCAGCGTATCCGCCGCCTGTAGCATCCGGGCGATGTACCACGGCCCCGGCGTACAGGTGGTGGCGTTGGTGCCAGCTGCCGGTCCGGTACCGCCGCCAATCATTGTCGTCACGCCGGAGACCAGCGCCTCTTCCGCCTGTTGCGGGCAGATCCAGTGAATATGGGTATCCACGCCGCCTGCGGTCACGATCTTGCCTTCACCGGCGATCGCTTCGGTGGCGACGCCGATCGGGATCGTTACGTCAGGCTGAATATCCGGATTCCCGGCTTTGCCGATGGCAAAGATCCTGCCGTCTTTAATGCCGATATCCGCCTTGACGATCCCCCAGTGATCGACGATCAGCGCGTTGGTGATCACCAGGTCCACGCATTCCTGAGACGGCATCTGTCCCTGGCCCATGCCATCGCGGATCACTTTGCCGCCGCCGAATTTCACCTCTTCGCCATAGGTGGTGAGGTCGTTTTCCACTTCGATCCACAGATCCGTGTCCGCCAGACGCACTTTATCGCCGGTGGTCGGGCCGAACATGTCGGCGTAAGCCTGCCGGGAAATCTCAGCCATGCTTCACCTCCAGCGCACCCATGACGTCGCCGCGAAAGCCAACAATACGCTGTGCGCCCGCCACTCGAACCAGTTCGACTTCTCGCTTTTGGCCCGGTTCAAAACGTACCGCCGTTCCCGCCGGAATATTCAGCCGAAAACCCAGCGCGGATTCGCGGGAAAAGCGGAGCGCCGGGTTGACCTCGTAAAAGTGGTAGTGCGATCCCACCTGAATAGGGCGATCGCCATGGTTTTCTATCACGATCGTGCGCGTTTCGCGCCCTGCGTTGATCGCAATGTTTCCCGCTGCGATCCGGTATTCGCCTGGAATCATGGGTTCTCCTTAGACGATCGGGCTGTGAACGGTGACCAGCTTCGAACCGTCTGGAAAGGTCGCTTCCACCTGGATGTCCGGGATCATTTCCGGAACGCCTTCCATCACCTGCTCACGGTTCAGAACGTGGCGGCCATCTTCCATCAACGAGGCGACGCTTTTACCGTCGCGCGCGCCTTCCATGATGAATGCGCTGATGAGCGCCACCGATTCCGGGTAGTTCAGTTTCAGACCCCGCGCCAGTCGGCGTTCTGCGACCAGCGCGGCGGTAAAGAGCAACAGTTTGTCTTTTTCTCTGGGGGTCAGTTCCATAAGCGTCTCTCAGGTTTGCCAGATGCGCGGCAGGTGCGGTGGTTTTTGGGTTAACAGCGGGCGTAAAAACTGCCAGATTTCGCGCATGACGCGCTGAACAGTCAGGTTGTCGTCAGCCAGAAAACGAACCGTCAGCAGTGAGTCGACGAGCGTTGCCCCGGCATAATCACCGAGCGGAGCAAGACGTTCCCGCGCACCGTCGAGCATCTGTTCCGTAGCCGGATAGCAGAGCAGGGTACCGCACCACGGCTGGCTGGCGATGACCGAGAGATCCCCATCCCTCAGCGTCAGGCGTTCAATGAGCAGCGGCTGCCCGTCGCGCCAGATCTCCAGACGGTTATGCAGCGTGCCGTGGCTGAACGTTTCTTGCATAACCGGTCGCCCGAGGCAGAGCAGATCCCAGCCCAGCAGGCGGCTTTCAGCGGTGAGATGAAATACGGAGCGGAGGCTGGCGTTAGCGCCGGGGAACAGGATCGTATCCTGCGGCAGCCATTCCAGCGTCGCGTTTGGGGCCAGCGTGAACGTCTGATGCAGGCACGCCTGTGGGCCTGCGCTACGATAAAACTTACCCGCGCCGGGCATGGTGATTAATACGTGACTGTTTTCGTCCAGCGTGACGGAAATGTGCAGCTCATCACCGCCGACAATTCCGCCGGGCGGGTGGAGTAAATAGAGGTGGCAAACATCGTCTTGCGGATAAAATGGCCGTTGAACCGTCAGGGGACCGACGTGGCGTGCGTGCGTGAGCACCGTTTTGTGCGCGGTATGGCTAAACCGCAGGTCGAGTTCGGCCTGCCAGCCCCGTGTCGGTGTCTTGTGCGCAAGGGTTTCCAGAGCGTTTCCCTTCTCAGCGTGAGGGTGTTTGCATAGCAAAAAGTATGCCTCAGCGCGGCGGGAAAACGGTCATATGAGACGCTTATGGAAAAAAGGGGCGACAGCCCTGCCGCCCCAACGGGGTTAAAGCAAAACGAGAGGCATCCAGATAAGCCCGGTCGCCAGCAGCAGCACCAGGAAAATCAGGCCGAAAATTGCCCCCAGCCGCCAGTAATCCACGGTCGGCAGATAACCGCTGCCATAGTAGATAGGGCTTGGTCCGGTCGCATACGGAGTGAGAATGCTGCCCAGACCAATAGCCGCACCGACCATCAGGCAGAAGACCGGTAAGGGAATTTCCGGCATCGCCAGCGCGGCGGCGATCATCATCGGTGCCAGCGCGGACGTATACGCCGTGGCGCTGGCAAAGAAGTAACGCAACAGCCAGAACACCACGATCAGCGCGATCATCACCATCACCGGTGAGTAGCCGCTCAATCCGCTCGCCAGCAGTTTGCCAAACCAGGTGATAAAGCCGGTGTTGTTCAGTCCGGTTGCGAGAGTGATAAGTGAGGCCAACCAGAAGAAGACGTTCCACGCCGATTTATTACTGACGATGTCATCCCAGGAGATGATGCGCAGCACCAGCATCAGGGCAACGACGCTGTAACCGACCATCGCGGCATCGATGTAGTCCCCTCCGAAGATCCACAGCACCAGGGCGCCTACCATCAGCACCAGCATCTTTTTCTCACGCGAGCAGAGCGGCCCCATCTCTTTGAGTTCCGATTCCGCCCAGCGTGGCACCTGATCGCCCGACTTCAGCACGGGCGGATATAGCACATAGGCGAGCCACGGCACCAACAGAACCAGCAGAATGCTCAGCGGCAGCATGCCTAAGAACCAGTCGCCCCAGCTCAGCGCCGTATGGGACGCGGTCTTCATCAGACCAATCAGCAGCAGGTTCGGTGCCATCGCCGTCAGGAAAATGGCGCTGGTCACGCAGTCGGCGGTGATCCCCATCCACATAATATAAGAACCAATGGAACGGGCGCTGGGATCGTTGGGTTTTGAGTTATAGAGCGGCGGCAGGTTGCGGATAATCGGGTAGATGATCCCTGCGCCGCGTGCGGAGTTAGACGGTGTAACGGGAGCAAGAATCAGCTCGGAGAACATCACCGCGTAGCCGAGAAACAGCGTGCGGTGCCCCATTTTTTTCACCAGCATCAGCGCGATACGCCGACCGAGGCCGGTTTTTTCATAGCCGGTGCCAAACATGAAGGCGGCGAAAATCAACCAGATCACCGAGTTAGAAAAACCAGAAACTGCCCACGAGAGCGCTTTGGACGTAAATTTGAATCCGTCCTGGGCGAGTTGTTCGGGGCTGAACAAAAGCCACGGCGAGAGAACCGCGATAATTGATATCCCAATCATCGCCACGACTGCGCCGGGTACCGGTTCCAGAATGAGTCCCACGATAACCCCGGTAAAGACCGCAAAGTAGAGCCAGGTGTGGCTCTCAAGACCGGTGGGGACGGGCAAAACAGCAATAATGGCGATGACCACCAGCGGAGCCAGATATCGCCACCAACCAGATAAAGGTGCCATTGTCGTATCCCTGCGAAAGAGGGAGAGGCCGAGGCCTCTCCGGAAGGGTTATTTGATGTAATGCACGTGTTCGCAGATTTCGTCGACGATGGGACCGCGACGTTCGGCGAACTGTTTTTTGTTTTCGGCGATCAGGTTGTTGCCGTGGGTGTCGATAGAGACAATCAGCGGACCGAACTCTTTCACCCGGCAAACCCACAGCGATTCCGGCATACCGAGCTCCATCCAGTGCACTTCTTCGATCTCTTCCACTTGAGTGGCTGCCAGCACCGCGCAGCCTGCCGGGAAGATCACGTGTAGCGCCTTGAACTTCTGGCAACCTTCTTCCGTTAGCGGCCCCATGCCGCCTTTACCCACCACCAGTTTGACACCCGTCTGCTCAATGAACTCTTTTTCAAAGGCTTCCATGCGCATGCTGGTGGTGGGGCCGACGGAGACCATCTCCCATTTTTCACCGTTCTTACGCACGATCGGTCCGGCATGGAAAATCGCTTTACCGTTGAGGTCGTAGGGGATCGGGCGCTTTAGTTCGATCAGGCGGCGGTGGCAGACGTCGCGGCAGGTCACCAGCGTACCGGTCAGATAGATCACATCGCCAACGCGGATGTCTTCCAGGTCTTCGGCTTTGATCGGGGTTGTGAGGATCTTTTTCATAACGCGCTCCGGGTGTGAGACAGGTTTTCGAAGGAGAGGTCAGAATGGACCAGCAGCGTACCGCGACGGTGCGCCCAGCAGCCGGTAGAGACAGCGACGCCAATGGTCGACGGGTGACGCGCGGCGGATTCAATATGCACGCCCATCACCGAACTGTTGCCGGTGAGCCCCTGCGGGCCAATGCCCAGCCGGTTCAACCCTTCTTCCAGACGCAATTCAAGCTCTGCCGCTTTGGGGTTCGGATGGCGGGTGCCGATCGGACGCAGTACCGCTTTACGGGACAGCACGGCGGCGGTTTCAACGGAGGTGGCGATCCCCACACCGACCAGCACCGGCGGGCAGGCGTTGACGGCCAGCGTCGAGATGTTTTCAAAGACGAACTTCACCACGCCTTCGTAGCCTTCGGAAGGCATCAGCACTTTGGAACGCCCCGGCAACGTGCAGCCGCCGCCGGCCATGTAAACTTCAATTTCCGCGTCTTCGCCATCAGGGACAATGTCCCATGTCACCCACGGTACGCCGCTACCGGTGTTTTTACCGGTATTCACTTCGTCAAAAATTTCTACCGCGTTGTGGCGCAGCGGCGCTTTCACCGTGGCGTCTTCCACCGCTTGCTTGAGAATGCTTTGCAACTCACCCAATAGCGGGAAACGGGAGCCAACCTTCACGAAGAACATGATCTCACCGGTGTCCTGGCAAGCCGGACGGTTAAGATCGATAGCCTTCTGCATGTTGTCGAACATCGTGTGGTAGATGATTTGCCCCATCTTTGAGGTTTCGGCATCCCGTAGCTGTTTTAATTTGTCCACCACATCGTCGGGCATGCGCGTGGAAATCATGGCGGTAAAATTGGCGACTATTTCCGTCAGCGTACTAACCGCATTTTGATTATTTTGATTGCTCATCATGTCAACTCCAGTTCTTTTATTTGTCTGGAAATAAATCCTCCCTCACAAACTACCATTGAATGTGTGGTTTTATATTATTTGCCACTGTGTATATGCAATTAACAGTTCGTGAATGATGCTGAAGAAAGATGATGAAAATTGAGCAAAGGCAGAGATTAACCTTAGATTGAGAATTACACTTCAGGTATCAATTATCATGGACACCCCGAAAAATGCTCAAAAACTGGCCCTTAGCCAAAGACCTTCAGGTGCTGGTGGAAATCGTCCATACGGGCAGTTTTAGCGCCGCAGCATGCGCCCTCGGACAAACGCCTGCCTTTGTGACGAAGCGGATCCAGATTCTGGAAACTACGCTCGGCACTACGCTGCTTAACCGCTCGGCGCGCGGGGTGGCGCTGACGGAAAGCGGTCAGCGTTGTTATGAACAGGCACTGGTGATCCTGACGCAATATCAGCGCCTGATTGATGATGTGACGCAAATCAAAACGCGCCCGGAAGGGATGATTCGTATTGGCTGTAGCTTCGGATTTGGCCGCAGTCATATTGCACCTGCGATTACCGAATTGATGCGCAATTATCCTGAGTTACAGGTCCATTTTGAACTCTTCGATCGGCAAATTGATTTGGTTCAGGATAATATCGATCTCGATATTCGTATTAACGATGAGATCCCGGATTATTATATTGCGCATTTGTTAACAAAGAATAAAAGAATATTGTGTGCCTCCCCAGAATATTTACAAAAATATCCTGAACCCAAAACCTTGCAGGAATTAAGTCACCATGATTGCCTGGTGACAAAAGAGCGTGACATGACGCACGGAATATGGGAACTGGGAAATGGCACGACGAAAAAATCGGTCAAAGTGAGCGGGCATCTCTCTTCCAACAGCGGTGAAGTCGTTCTGCAATGGGCGCTGGAGGGCAAAGGCATCATGTTGCGTTCAGAGTGGGATGTGCAGCCGTTTCTGGTAAGCGGCAAACTGGTGCGAGTGTTGCCGGAATATGCGCAGAGCGCCAACATCTGGGCGGTATATCAGGAACCACTGTACCGCAGCGTGAAGCTCAGAGTTTGTGTGGAGTTTCTGGCAGCATGGTGCCAGCAGCGCTTAGGCAAGCCGGACGAGGGCTATCAGGTGCTGTAGGCCGGGCTGGACAACGCCATTTCCGGCCAACTTCACTCGGGATCTTTCTCGCGTCTCTTGCGCAGTTTGGTCCAGATTTTCGTTTCCTGGCGGCGCCACAGGCGCTGGATGTTGTCATGATGGCGCAGCAAAATCAGGCACGACAGCATGGAGACCGGGAAGGTGAACTGCGGTTTGAACCACCAGACATAGAACGGGGCAATCAGCGCGCTGACGATCGCTCCCAGCGATGAATAGCCGCTTAACAGAACGGTGAGCAACCAGGTGCCCGCCATTACGCCGGTGAGATCCCAACCGATAGGCGCGATAGCGCCAAAGGCTGTTGCTACGCCTTTTCCACCTTTGAAGCCAAAGAAGACTGGCCAGATATGCCCCAGACAGGCGGCGATGGCGATAAGACCCAACCAGAACGGGCTAACGCCCAGCGCATACGCGCCCCAGACGGGCAACATCCCTTTCAGGACGTCGAAAATCAGGACCGCTGCGGCTGCTCCCTTGCCACCGATTCGTAACACATTGGTCGCGCCAGGGTTGCCGGAGCCGCTGCTACGCGGATCGGGCAAGCCAGCAATGCGGCAGACCAGAATGGCACTGGAAATGGAGCCGCAGAGGTACGCGAAGAGGATCATTCCAGGCGCGATTGCACTCATAAGCTGTTCCGTTTTGAAAATGTCGTGTAAAACGCTACTTCTGTGGATAATACGCATATTTCGCCGGAAGTGGTATCCGGGTTAGCCAAAAAGCAGGCAGGTCGTGATGGATATTGTATTTATAGAGCAACTTTCGGTAATCACCACGATTGGTGTTTACGACTGGGAACAGACTATCGAACAGAAGCTGGTGTTCGATATCGAAATGGCATGGGATAACCGAAAATCAGCAAAAAGTGACGATGTCGCCGATTGCCTGAGCTATGCGGATATCGCCGAGACGATTGTTAATCATGTAGAAGGCGGGCGTTTCGCGCTGGTGGAGCGCGTTGCCGAAGAGGTGGCCGAACTGCTGCTGACGCGCTTTAATTCGCCGTGGGTGCGCATCAAACTCAGTAAGCCCGGCGCGGTGGCGCGCGCGGCCAATGTGGGCGTAATCATTGAGCGTAGCAATAATCTGAAAGAAAAATAATTATCTTCATATTTGTTAAACCAAACGGATATAAAAGAGTCCTATACCCGTCATACTTCAGGTTGCATGTGCGTTGGCTGCACGCAAATTATTGAGGGTATGAAGCTGGATCATTTTGCGCTGTAAATTTTTCTACTTAGGGGTTTATTGATGAGCGATATGCACTCGCTGCTGATTGCGGCAATTTTGGGTGTGGTCGAAGGATTGACGGAGTTTTTGCCAGTTTCCAGCACCGGACACATGATCATTGTGGGCCACCTGTTGGGATTTGAGGGTGATACGGCAAAGACGTTTGAAGTGGTGATCCAGTTGGGGTCCATTCTCGCGGTAGTGGTGATGTTCTGGCGGCGTCTGTTTGGCCTGATCGGTATTCACTTTGGTCGTCCGTTGCAGCGTGAAGGGGAAAGTAAAGGCCGTTTAACGCTGATCCACATTCTGTTGGGGATGATCCCGGCGGTGGTGTTGGGACTGGTCTTCCACGATACGATCAAATCGCTGTTTAACCCGGTTAATGTGATGTATGCGCTGGTGGTGGGCGGTTTACTGTTGATCGCTGCAGAGTGTCTGAAACCGAAAGAACCGCGCGCACCGGGTCTGGACGACATGACTTACCGTCAGGCATTCATGATTGGCTGCTTCCAGTGCCTGGCGTTGTGGCCGGGTTTCTCCCGTTCCGGGGCGACCATTTCCGGCGGGATGCTGATGGGTGTGAGCCGTTATGCCGCGTCTGAATTTTCGTTCCTGCTGGCCGTACCGATGATGATGGGGGCCACCGCATTGGATCTCTACAAAAGCTGGTCGTTTCTGACGGCGGCTGATATCCCCATGTTTGCCGTCGGTTTTGTCACCGCCTTCGTAGTTGCATTGGTTGCCATCAAAACCTTCCTGCAATTGATTAAGCGGATCTCCTTCATACCGTTCGCGATCTATCGTTTTATCGTCGCCGCGGCGGTCTACGTGGTGTTTTTCTGACCGACCTCTCATGCCGGATGAGCGCAGCGCCATCCGGCATTCACACCTTAATTGACCGCCTTCGGGAAGCGAGTCTCTTTCCAGCGGGCAAGCGCCGCAATCCGGCGTCGGGTCAACTCCTCGCGAATCTCAATACCTTTAAATCCGGCCTCGACAACGTCTTTGGTGGGCACCGATTGCGCCACTTTCCACGCTTCCCGCAGCAAACGCCCCTGCGGATAATCCGCGGCTTCAAATCCCGTCCGTCCGCGCACGTCAGCTTCGCTGGTGAGCGCAATTTGCTCCACGCGTTGCGGTTTGCGCCAGGCATCGATTGAATCAAACAGTTTCACGATGGTTTTAGGTTGCAGTATCGGGAAGGTATGGATGAGATCGTGGAACTCCGCCACCAGTTTGGCTAAATCACGGATTTCATTCGGGACGCGCAGGCGCTGGCATAACTGTTCGACCAGTCTGACGCCCGCCGGGCCGTGCCCGTGGTGACGCGGCCAGAGCTCCGGCGGAGTCAGGCCTTTGCCGAGGTCATGACACAGCGTGGCAAAACGCACGTCAACTTCCGGACTGAGCAGCGCCGCCATCGACAACGTCATCAGGGTATGAATCCCGGTATCGATTTCCGGATGCCACTTCGCTGGCGCAGGGACGCCAAACAGCGCATCAACCTCCGGGAACAACACGCGTAGCGCGCCACAGTCGCGTAAGACCTGGAAATAGACCTGCGGGTTACGCGTGGTTAACGCGTTCTCGGTCTCTTTCCACACGCGCTCTGCCGTCAGGTGTTCCAGTTCACCGGCGTGCGTCATTTCGCGCATCAGGGCCATGGTTTCGTCAGCAATGCGGAAGCTCAGATGCGCATAGCGGGCGGCAAAACGTGCCACCCGCAGGACGCGAAGCGGATCTTCATTAAAGGCTGGTGAAACATGGCGCAGCAGGCGTTGCTCCAGATCGCGCCGACCGTGATAGGGATCGACGATCTCACCGTCACCATCTTGCGCCAGGGCATTAATGGTCAGGTCACGGCGCTGGAGATCGTCTTCCAGCGTGACGTCCGGCGCGGCATAACAGGTGAATCCGGTATAGCCCGAGCCAGACTTACGCTCGGTACGCGCCAGGGCATACTCTTCGTGGGTTTGCGGATGGAGAAAAACAGGAAAATCGCGACCTACCTGCTGGTAGCCCGCGTCGAGCATTTGTTGCGGCGTGGCACCAACCACCACCCAATCTTTATCTTTAACCGGTAGCCCTAACAGCGTATCCCGAACCGCACCACCGACCAGATAAATCTTCACGCCACACCACCTCTCCAGGGAAATACAATCCCTTAATCATATGACAGTGTGGCGGAGAAGGCGATTTAGTTCATCCAGCGGTCTTTGCGTTTTCGGCTTGGGATCATGTGCGGCAGGATCAAACCGAGCAGCAGGCCAAGCCCCAGCACGCCGCCGCCATACATAAACCACTGCATGATGATGGTGCGTTGCTTATCATCAAGCTGCAAATTCGCGGCGCTGACCTTCTTCTGCGCCACAATCAGCTCGTTCTTCAGCTTCTGATTCTCTTCTTTCAGCCCATTGATCACGCTGTCGCTCTGCGACACTTTCTGCTGCATGTCAGCCGTGCGTTGATTCCAGGTGGTGTCAATATTGTTGAGCTTATCGGTCAGCGTTTTGACCTGATTTTCCAGATCCGGCACGCGGGTGCGCAGGCTGGGCGTGCTGTTCAGCTCTTTCATCGGGATCCAGGCCGTCCGCCCGGTGCTGTCTTTAACCTGCGCGTAGTTTGTGTTGGCGTCAGTTTGTAACAGTGTGACTTCTTCGCCCGCGTTGACCGTGCCAACGAGGCGATAATTATCCCCCGGACCACTGCGGACCCAGGTGTTCAGTTCATCAGAGACATAGCGCTTTTCTTCGGCGTGAGACACGGCAGTAGCGCTAAGTGCGAGTAACATAAATCCAATCAGGCGTAATTTTGGCATCAGGCTGTCGTTATTGTCATAGAAAGTGGAACGATAGTAGTGGTATCAGTGTCTCTACGCAAAGCATTCAACATCAATCGGAATCATCTGTGTCCGGTTTACCGCTACTTCAAAACTTTTACGCCCGTCAAATTGCTCGTTGCATGGCAATTTGGCGCAAAATACTATCTACTGACAAAAAAGATCACCGTAAGTTCGTCGTGATTCTCTCTTATGTGACATAACCGGTAAGTACAAGGCCATGGCTCAGGAAATTGAATTAAAATTTATCGTTAATCACGACGCCGTGAACGCGCTGCGTGACCATCTGAATACGCTCGGAGGCGAGCATCATGCACCCAGCCCGTTGTTGAATATTTACTACGAGACCGAGGATAAGTGGTTGCGTGGTCACGATATGGGGCTGCGTATTCGTGGGGAGAAAGGTCGCTATGAGATGACCCTAAAAATTGCCGGACGAGTGACCGGCGGTTTACACCAGCGACCGGAATACAATGTTCCCCTGAATGAGCCCACGCTGGATTTAACGCAATTTCCGCCGGAGGTGTGGCCCAACGGTGAGCTGCCTGCCGATCTCCTCTCCCGCGTGCAGCCGCTGTTCAGCACCGATTTTGAACGTGAAAAATGGCTGTTGACCGTGGATGGCAGCCAGATTGAAATCGCCCTCGATTTAGGCGAAGTGAAAGCAGGTGAACTGGCGGAGCCGATTTGCGAGCTGGAGCTTGAACTGCTGAGCGGCGACACCCGGGCGGTTCTGAAGCTGGCGAATCAGCTGGTGAACCAGGCGGGTCTGCGCCAGGGCAGCCTGAGTAAAGCGGCGCGTGGATATCATCTGGCGCAGGGGAATCCTCCACGCGAGATCAAACCGACTGCGGTGCTGAAAGCACCCGCGAAAGCCAGCGTGGAACACGGGCTGGAAGCCGCTCTGGAGCTGGCGCTGGCACAATGGCAGTACCACGAAGAACTCTGGGTTCGCGACAATAAGGCCGCGAAGGCGCATGTGCTGGCCGCGATGGGCCTGGTGCGTCACACCCTGATGCTGTTTGGCGGCATCGTTCCGCGTAAAGCGAGTGCTCACTTACGTGATCTGCTCACCCAGTCGGAAGCGACCATCGCTTCTGCGGTTTCTGCCGTGACGGCGGTGTATACCACCCAAACGGCGATGGCGAAACTGGCGCTGACTGAGTGGCTGGTGACCAAGGCCTGGCAGCCGTTTCTGGATGCAAAGGCGCAGGCCAAAATGGCGGATTCTTTCAAGCGCTTCGCCGATATCCATCTTTCGCGTACCGCCGCTGAGCTGAAAAGCGTTTTTGGACAACCGCTGGGTGACCAGTATCACGATCAGTTGCCGCGTTTACGCCGCGATATCGACACCGTTTTACTGCTGGCGGGGTATTACGATACGCCGGTGGTTCAGGCCTGGCTGGAGAACTGGCAAGGGCTGTATCACGCTATTGCCAACGGCCAACACATTGAAATTGAACATTTCCGCAATGAGGCGAACAACCAGCAACCGTTCTGGTTGCACAGCGGGAAACGATAACCGGAGTGCCTGATGGCGCTGCGCTTATCAGGCCTACGGATCGACATGTTTTGTAGACCGGATAAGGCGTAATGCCCACATCCGGCAACGTTACAAGGAACCTTTTAATGAAGCCGCTTTCGTCACCGTTACAGCAGTACTGGCAAACCATTGCAGAGCAGTTACCTGAATCCGTATCTGGCGTACAAGCGAAGTCAGTACTTACATTCAGTGATTTTGTGCGGGACAGCATCATTGCGCATCCTCACTGGCTGACGGAACTGGAAAGCGCGCCGCCGCAGGCCGATGAATGGCAACAGTACGGCGAATGGTTACAGGCGGCGCTGGCAACGGTGAACGATGAAGCGGCGCTGATGCATGAGCTGCGTCTGTTTCGCCGCCGCGTGATGGTGCGCATTGCCTGGGCGCAGGCGCTGTCGCTGGTGGACGATACCGACATTCTGCAACAGTTAAGCCATCTGGCCGAAACGCTGATCGTCAGCGCGCGCGACTGGCTGTACGACGCCTGCTGTCGGGAATGGGGAACGCCGTGCAGTCAGGACGGTATTCCACAGCCGCTGCTGATTTTGGGCATGGGCAAACTGGGCGGCGGTGAGCTGAATTTTTCTTCGGACATCGATCTGATCTTTGCCTGGCCTGAGCACGGCTCTACCCAGGGGGGACGCCGCGAACTCGATAACGCGCAGTTTTTTACACGCATGGGGCAGCGGCTGATCAAGGTTCTGGATCAGCCTACCCAGGATGGTTTTGTCTATCGGGTGGACATGCGGCTGCGTCCGTTTGGCGACAGCGGCCCGCTGGTGCTGAGTTTTGCGGCGCTGGAAGATTATTACCAGGAGCAAGGGCGCGACTGGGAGCGCTACGCGATGGTCAAGGCGCGGATCATGGGCGATACCGACGGTCGTTATGTCGATGAACTGCGCGCCATGCTGCGCCCATTCGTCTTCCGCCGTTATATCGACTTCAGTGTGATCCAGTCGTTGCGCAATATGAAGGGGATGATTGCCCGTGAAGTTCGTCGCCGGGGGCTGAAAGATAACATCAAGCTCGGCGCGGGCGGCATTCGCGAAATCGAATTTATTGTGCAGGTATTTCAGTTGATTCGCGGCGGGCGTGAGCCGTCGCTGCAATCGCGTTCACTGCTGCCGACGTTAAGCGCGATCGCCGCACTGCATTTGCTGCCGGAAAACGATGCCGAACAGTTGCGACTGGCCTACCTCTTCCTGCGTCGACTGGAAAACCTGCTGCAAAGCATTAACGATGAACAGACGCAGACGCTGCCGGGCGATGAACTTAACCGGGCGCGGCTGGCCTGGGGAATGAATGCGGATAACTGGTCGCAGCTGATGGAAACGCTGGAAGGGCACATGGCGAACGTTCGGCGCGTGTTTAACGAGCTGATAGGCGATGACGAAACTGACACGCAGGAAGATGCGCTCTCGGAACAGTGGCGCGAACTGTGGCAGGATGCCTTGCAGGAAGATGACACGCCGCCGGTGCTGTCGCATCTTACGGATGACGATCGCCAGCGCGTGCTGGCGTTGATTGCCGATTTCCGTAAAGAACTGGATAAACGCACGATAGGCCCGCGCGGTCGCCAGGTGCTCGACCACCTGATGCCGCACCTGCTGAGTGATGTCTGCACGCGCCAGGACGCGTCTCTCCCGCTGTCGCGCATTACGCCGCTGCTGGTGGGGATTGTCACCCGCACCACCTATCTGGAGCTGCTGAGTGAATTCCCCGGCGCACTGAAGCATCTGATTTCGCTCTGCGCAGCGTCGCCGATGGTCGCCAGTCAGTTGGCGCGCTATCCGCTGCTGCTCGATGAACTGCTCGATCCGAATACGCTCTATCAGCCGACGGCGACCGACGCGTATCGTGATGAGTTACGTCAGTATTTACTGCGCGTCCCGGAAGATGATGAAGAACAACAGCTGGAAGCCCTGCGGCAGTTCAAGCAAACGCAACTGCTGCGTATTGCCGCCGCGGATATTGCCGGTACGCTGCCGGTGATGAAAGTCAGCGACCACCTGACCTGGCTGGCGGAGGCGATGATTGACGCCGTTGTGCAACAAGCGTGGCTGCAAATGGTGGCGCGCTACGGCCAGCCGACCCATCTTACCGAGCGGGAAGGGCGCGGTTTTGCGGTGGTGGGCTACGGCAAGCTGGGCGGTTGGGAATTGGGCTACAGCTCCGATCTCGATTTGATCTTCCTGCATGACTGCCCCATTGACGTGATGACCGACGGCGAGCGGGAAATTGACGGGCGGCAGTTCTATCTGCGGCTGGCGCAGCGCATTATGCATCTGTTCAGCACCCGCACCTCCTCGGGCATCCTGTATGAAGTAGATGCCCGGTTGCGTCCGTCAGGGGCGGCGGGGATGCTGGTGACTTCCACAGAGTCCTTTGCGGATTATCAGAAAAATGAGGCCTGGACGTGGGAGCATCAGGCGCTGGTGCGCGCACGAGTGGTTTACGGCGACCCGCAACTGACCTCGCAGTTTGATTCGGTGCGTCGCGATATTATGACGCAGCCTCGCGATGGCAAAACGTTGCAGAACGAGGTGCGCGAAATGCGTGAAAAAATGCGCGCGCATCTGGGCAATAAACATCGCGATCGCTTTGATATTAAAGCTGATGAAGGCGGTATTACGGATATCGAATTTATCACGCAATATCTGGTGCTACGTTATGCCCATGACAAACCCAAACTGACCCGCTGGTCGGATAATGTGCGCATTCTGGAACTGTTAGCGCAAAACGACATTATGGACGAGCAGGAGGCGATGGCGTTGACCCACGCCTACACCACGCTGCGCGATGAGTTACATCACCTTGCCTTACAGGAGCTGCCAGGCCATGTGGCGCAAACGTGTTTTGAGGCGGAACGTACGCTGGTGCGGGCAAGCTGGCAGAAGTGGCTGGTTGAAGAATGAAGTGTGCTATTATCGCGCGCAAATTTTGAATCTCTCAGGAGACAGGAATGAAAGTAACGCTGCCAGAGTTTGAACGTGCAGGAGTCTTGGTTGTCGGTGATGTGATGCTGGATCGCTACTGGTACGGGCCCACCAGCCGTATTTCACCTGAAGCGCCGGTACCGGTGGTGAAAGTCGATACCATCGAAGAACGTCCGGGCGGTGCGGCGAACGTGGCGATGAACATTGCCTCTCTGGGCGCAAATTCGCGCCTGGTCGGACTGACCGGTATTGACGATGCCGCGCGCGCGCTCAGCAAAACGCTGGCGGACGTGAACGTGAAATGCGACTTTGTTTCTGTCCCGACCCATCCTACTATCACCAAACTGCGCGTGCTTTCACGCAACCAGCAACTGATTCGTCTCGACTTCGAAGAAGGTTTTGAAGGTGTGGATCCGCAGCCGCTGCATGAGCGTATCAACCAGGCGCTGAGCTCGATTGGGGCGCTGGTGCTGTCTGACTATGCGAAAGGCGCGCTGGCCAGCGTTCAGCAGATGATCGCGCTGGCGCGTAAAGCCGGAGTGCCGGTGCTGATCGATCCGAAAGGGACTGATTTTGCCCGCTATCGCGGCGCGACGCTACTGACGCCAAACCTCTCTGAGTTCGAAGCGGTGGCAGGAAAATGCAAAAGCGAAGAAGAAATTGTTGAACGTGGCATGAAGCTGATTGCCGATTTCGAGCTTTCCGCGCTACTGGTCACCCGCTCCGAGCAAGGGATGACACTGCTGCAACCGGGCAAAGCCCCGCTGCATATGCCGACGCAGGCGCAGGAAGTGTATGACGTGACCGGTGCGGGCGACACGGTTATTGGTGTGCTGGCGGCGACGCTGGCTGCCGGTAATTCGCTGGAAGAAGCCTGCTTCTTCGCCAATGCGGCGGCGGGTGTGGTGGTCGGTAAGCTGGGGACCTCCACTGTGTCTCCTATTGAACTGGAAAACGCGGTACGCGGCCGTGCGGAAACCGGCTTTGGCGTGATGACAGAAGACGAGCTGAAGCAGGCCGTTGCCAGTGCCCGTAAGCGTGGTGAGAAAGTCGTCATGACCAACGGGGTGTTTGACATTCTGCACGCCGGTCACGTCTCCTATCTCGCAAACGCACGTAAGCTGGGCGATCGCTTAATTGTCGCGGTCAACAGCGATGCATCGACGAAACGGCTGAAAGGGGAAACGCGCCCGGTGAATCCGCTCGAACAGCGGATGATCGTGCTGGCCGCGCTGGAAGCCGTTGACTGGGTGGTCTCCTTTGAAGAAGATACGCCGCAGCGCCTGATTGCAGGCGTATTACCGGATCTGTTGGTGAAAGGTGGTGACTATAAGCCAGAAGAGATTGCCGGTAGTGAAGAGGTGTGGGCCAACGGCGGCGAAGTGCTGGTGCTCAACTTTGAAGACGGTTGCTCCACCACCAATATCATCAAAAAAATTCAGAAAGACAGCGATAAATAACCACTGGCGGTGATGTCTGGAAATCGGGCATCACCCGTGTTCCCAAAGTGTGACATCAGGCAACTGATTTGCGCACAATATGTACAAACCTGCTACGCCTCCCGGTAAATACTGGTATCAGAAAAAAGCATATGACCTTAACAGAGATTCACCGACTGGAGGATATGCTAATGAACAACAGTGTTTATTCGATGAACAATTTCGATTTCCTGGCGCGGAGCTTTGCCAGAATGCAGGCTGAAGGTCGCCCTGTTGATATCCAGGCGGTTACCGGCAATATGGATGAAGAGCACCGCAGCTGGTTTTGCAAACGCTACGCGCACTACTGCCAGCAGGCAATGAACGCCAGAAAGTTAGAAGTGGAACATTGATATGTCAACGGGCCTTGCGGCCCGTTGCTGTTTTTACGCTTGCGGTTCTACTGGTGGGATGGCGGGCGCAGGTTTGACTTCTTCAATGGCCTGACGCGCTTCCAGCTCGCTCAAACGTTGCTCCAGCAGCGCCAGCTTTTCACGGGTGCGTAGCAGTACCTGGGTCTGAACATCAAACTCTTCGCGGCTCACCAGATCGAGACGCGTCAGCTGAGATTGCAGCGTTTGACGGATTTTCTTCTCGACATCTTCCCCGAACTCCCGGATCCCTTTCGGCATCGACTCGTGAACTTGGCGAGCGATCTGCTCAATTTTTTTCGGGTCAATCATAGTGGTTTCCCTGAACTGGTAAGTGTTAACGCTCATTGTAGTGCGATCTGCGTAAGGCATAAACCAGAATTGTGTGATGTTAATGCGGGTAAAGGCGTTGATGAAGGTAATCAATAGCGTTATAGTTAATCCGCTTATTCTCAGGGCGGGGCGAAATTCCCCACCGGCGGTAAATCAACTCAGGTTGAAAGCCCGCGAGCGCTTTGGGTGCAAACCTAAAGGTCAGCAGATCCGGTGTAATTCCGGGGCCGACGGTTAGAGTCCGGATGGGAGAGAGTAACGATCCAGTCGGGCATGGACCCGCTCACGTTATTTTTTTGCCGCTTGTCGGTACTCCTAAGACTGCCCTGATTCTGGTAACCATAATTTTAGTGAGGTTTTTTTACCATGAATCAGACGCTACTTTCCTCTTTTGGTACGCCTTTTGAACGTGTCGAACACGCTCTGTCTGCGCTGCGCGAAGGCCGCGGTGTGATGGTGCTGGATGACGAAGATCGTGAAAACGAAGGCGATATGATTTTCCCGGCAGAAACCATGACCGTTGAGCAGATGGCGCTGACCATCCGTCACGGTAGCGGTATTGTTTGCCTGTGCATCACCGAAGATCGTCGTAAACAACTCGATCTACCGATGATGGTGGAAAATAACACCAGCGCTTATGGCACCGGTTTTACCGTGACCATTGAGGCTGCGACAGGGGTCACGACCGGTGTTTCTGCTGCCGATCGCGTAACCACCGTTCGCGCGGCAATTGCCGATGGCGCAAAACCTTCCGATCTGAACCGTCCGGGACACGTTTTCCCATTGCGCGCTCAACCGGGCGGCGTATTAACCCGCGGTGGCCACACCGAAGCGACCATCGATCTGGTGACGCTGGCGGGCTTCAAACCGGCGGGTGTCCTGTGTGAACTGACCAATGATGATGGCAGCATGGCGCGTGCGCCGGAGTGCATCGACTTTGCAGGCAAACACAATATGGCTGTTGTGACGATCGAAGACCTGGTGGCTTACCGACAGGCGCACGAACGTAAAGCCAGCTAACTCTGCCTTGCCGGATAGTGGTGCAAGCACCTTATCCGGCAAATTTCGCTTTTTCAAACATCCTGTCGGTTAATAAACATCCAATCTTTTTCTCTATGATCGAAATCATCTTTTCGATTTCATACTATGCCAGTATATAATCCTACCTACTTATAGGTATGTTAAATTTTAACGCTAAATATCTGTTAATGTTAAATTTTAAGGGTAAAAGGATGTTTATTGCCTGGTACTGGATTGTATTAATTGTTCTGGTGGTCGTGGGATATGTTTGCCACATGAAACGCTACTGTAAGGCGTTTCGGCAGGATCGTGATGCGCTAATGGAAATCCGCAATAAATTACTTCGTCGTGATGATGAAGAACGCGTCATGACTAAAGAGCAGGAATAACCGCTTCCTGCCCTCTCTGTTACCCGATCCCCATCGTCTGAAGTATGACCAGACTCAGCCCCATCACCGACATTCCGCACAGAACGCCATAGCTGGGGTTGTTGTTGGGATCGATCTCTTTTGCCAGCGGCATCAGTTCATCCACCGACAGCGCAACCATAATGCCGGCGACTGCGGCCATAATCGCCGCCATAACGACAGGTGACACCAGGCTACCAAGAATTAGCCACGCCAGCACACCGCCCAATATTTCTGCCATCCCGGAAATGCCCGCCCAGAAAATCGCGGTTCGTTTAGAACCGGTGGCCGCATAGACCGGCCCGGCGACTGCCAGACCTTCCGGAATATTATGCAGGGCAACCGCCAGCGCGACGCCGAATCCTAACTCCAGGTTACTGCTGGCGGTGACGTAGGTGGCAATTCCTTCCGGGAAGTTGTGCAGACTGATCCCCAGCGTCAGCAGGATGGCGGTACGTTTAATCGAGCCAGGAATCGGCTGCGTTCTTTTTTGCATCAGATCCTGCGGGTGGGCATGTGGAAGCAGACGATCCAAACCAAAATAACCCAGCAGGCCGATGATAAACATGCCGTAGCCCAGAACTGGCGGCATTCCCTTTGTACCCAGCGCGGCGGGCAGCATCTCCATCAAAGAGATCAGCAGCATGATCCCGGCGGCAAATCCGAGCGAAAACGCCAGCAGGCGATTAGAGGGCTTTTGCCCCAGTACGCCAAGAAACGCGCCAATGAACGTGGCGGCCCCCGCCAGTAAGGTCAGAATTAAAGGTACTGACATCAATGACTCCTTATACATCTCGCTGACCTTCAAAATAACTGATGATCATCATCATGGTTATCAGAGTTCTTCATTCATCGAAAGAGGGTATTGTAAGACCATCAAAATGACTCCCTGAGTAAGGATATCATCATGTCTTCAATTCGTATGCCAGCATTGTTTTTGGGACACGGCAGTCCGATGAACGTTCTGGAAGATAACCTGTATACCCGCGCCTGGCAGCAGCTTGGGGAGACACTGCCGCGTCCGAAAGCGATTGTGGTGGTGTCTGCCCACTGGTACACCCGAGGTACCGGCGTCACCGCGATGGAAGCGCCTAAGACCATTCATGATTTCGGCGGTTTCCCGCAGGCGTTGTACGACACGCATTACCCGGCGCCCGGCTCACCTGAACTGGCGCAGCACCTGGTTGATTTGCTTGCACCGGTGCCGGTTGCGCTCGACAAAGAAGCCTGGGGCTTTGACCACGGTTCCTGGGGTGTGCTGATAAAGATGTACCCGAATGCCGATATCCCCATGGTGCAGTTGAGCATTGATAGCACCAAACCGGCGGCCTGGCATTTTGAAATCGGGCGTAAACTGGCGGCGCTGCGTGATGAAGGCATCATGCTGGTGGCCAGCGGCAACGTAGTGCATAACCTGCGCACGGCGCGCTGGCACGGCGATAATAACCCGTATCCGTGGGCGACATCGTTCAATGATTTTGTCAAAGCGAACCTGAGCTGGCAGGGACCGGTTGAGCAGCATCCGTTGGTCAATTATCTCGATCATGAAGGCGGCTCACTGTCGAACCCGACACCGGATCACTATCTGCCGCTGCTGTATGTGCTGGGCGCATGGGATGGTAAAGAACCGATGACGATCCCGGTTGATGGTATCGAGATGGGCAGCCTGAGTATGCTGTCGGTACAGGTGGGATGATTAATGCCGGGTAAGGCGGAGTCGCCACCCGGCGTTCTCAATTACTCGACAAAAATATGCGGGTAGAAGCGGGACAGATCCTGAGTGATCAGCGCTCTGTCTTCGCGAATACCGATCCCGGCAGGCTGATCGTTGATCAACCAGCTACCGATCAGCATATAACTGTCGCCAAATTTCGGCAGTTGATGAAACTGCTGTACGATCATGCCTTCTTCACCGTACGGTCCTTCCACTGCTTCGATTGTTTTACCGTTCTCGATAATGGAGACGTTTGCGCCTTCACGCGAGAAGATCGGTTTCACGACGAATTTTTCCATCTGCGGATAATCGTCTTCGGCGAAATAAGCGGGAAGCAGGTTCGGATGGTTCGGGAACATTTCCCACAGCAGCGGCAACAGCGCCTTGTTGGAGATAATGCTTTTCCAGGCCGGCTCCAGCCAGCGCACGCCAGCGTCTTCCAGCTTAGTGGAAAACATCTCGCGCAGCATAAACTCCCACGGATAGAGTTTGAACAGGTTGGCTATCACCTGATCCTGTAAATCCGTGAACTGACCTTTTTCACCCAGCCCAATATCTTCAATATAGAGGAATTCAGTGGCGATCTCCGCTTCCGCTGCACAATCCTGCAGATACTGAATGGTGCCGCGATCTTCAACCGTATCACGACAGCAGGTCAGATGCAGAAGCTGGAAGCCGTACTGCTCACGCAGCTCGGCGAAGCGCTCGATGAGCTTTTCCTGCAGGCTGTTAAACTGGTCGCTGCCTTCCGGCAGATTGCCCGCATTGATCTGATCTTCAAGCCAGATCCACTGGAAAAACGCCGCTTCGTACAGCGAGGTCGGAGTATCGGCGTTGTTCTCCAGCAGCTTCGGTTCGCCAGAGCCATCCCACGCCAGATCAAGACGCGAGTAGAGCGACGGCTGGTTTGTCTGCCAGGACTGACGAACAAAGCCCCAGGTGTGCTTAGGAATACGGAATTTGGTCATTAGTTCGTCGCTGGCGATCACTTTCTCGACCACCTTGAGACACATCTGGTGCAGCTCAGCGGTCACATCTTCCAGCTTTTCAACCTGGGCCAGCGTGAGTTTGTAATAGGCATCTTCACACCAGTACGGTTCGCCGTACATGGTGTGAAAATTAAAACCGTATTCCGTGGCTTTATCGCGCCAGTCCGGGCGTTCGGTAATACTGACTCTTTCCATGCGTATCAGCCACCCATTGAACGCGTGGAGGTGCCGCTTGCGCTACGCTGCATGGCGCTCTGTTTGGCTACAGATTCACCGAAGCCGCCGCGCGTTACGGTAGAGGTGGTTGCCGGTTTCGGCGCCATGGCGGTTTTAGGAACCGTCATCGTACGACCAGGCTGTGCGGCGCCGTAGTTTTTACCACCCGCATCGGTGTATTTACCGTAAGCCGGGCTGGCCGGGTTTTTCGAGCTGAACAGCGGTTGCTGCGCAAAGCCCGCGCCGCCGCCCATCATGCGGCCCATCATATAACCCGCCATCAGCGGCATCCAGAAACTGCCGCTGGACTGCTGTGCCTGCGCTTCTGGCGCCATGCCTGCCTGAGCAGGGGCTTGCTGACACTGGCCTTCACCGAACTCAGCGATACAATCTTCGCGAGTGGCATATTTTGGCGCGGTACGTTCCGCTTCTTTCAGCGCATTGTTGTATGTGGTGGTACATTCTGCACTTTTACCCGGATTGGCTGCCGAGCAGTCATCCGCATTCTGATACAGCGATACGGTTTCATCGCTTTTCTCACAGCCCGCCAGCATAAACACAGCGGTAACGGCTAACGCCACAGGCGTCAGATGGCGTGCGCTCCAGCTTTTGCGGAACGAGGCGTGATGGATGGATTTTGTCCGTTTCATTTTCGTCTTTCCTGGACCCAGTGGTTATTACTGCTCAGGATAGAGGATGAGTGGTTGAAAATGAAGCGAGAAGAGGCGGGAATGCGGAACAATGGCGGGATCTTTACGTTGCCTTACGTTCAGACGGGGCCGCAGCCCCGTCATCGCGTTTAATTACGGAACGGATTTTTACCGTTGCTGCTGGAAGAACGTACCGACGCCGGTTGCGTGGCGGGCGCTGTCGCGTTGGCGGCATAGCCGTCAGCGTTCGCGTCCATCTGCGGGGTTTCCGGCGCGACGTGTTCCGGCGAGGTGGAGATCGGTTTGCCCAACGTGTTGTTCAGCGCCACCAGATCCTGCTCGTTCAACGTACCCAGCGCTGACTTGATATTCAGCTGGTTGATCAGGTAGTTATAACGCGCATTCGCCAGTTGCTGCTTGGCGTTGTACAGCGTGGTGGTCGCATCCAATACATCAACGATAGTACGTGTACCCACGGAGTAGCCTGCTTCCATCGCGTCTAATGAGCTCTGGGCGGAAACCACCGCTTGTTTGTACGCGTTAATGCTGCTGATTGACGCATTGATATTGTTGAAGGAAGAACGTACGGTCTGCACTACGCTACGGTGGGCACTTTCCAGTTGCTCACTGGCGCCAACAAAGTTGTATTGCGCCTGTTTCACCTGCGAGTTCACCATCCCGCCCTGATAAATCGGCAGCGAGAAGCTCAGGCCGACTTTGTTCTGGCCCATGTTGCTGTCGTCATACTGGGAGCCTACCGCGCTGCCGCGGGTTTTCGAACCACTGTAGGAGGTATCAGATACGCCGGTAGAGGCAGTTAAGTCCAGCGTTGGCAGGTGACCATCCTGCGCCTGGCGAATCTGCTCACGTGCCAGATCCTGGCTCAGACGCGCCTGTAACAACGTCAGGTTGCGGTTTTCGGCTTCTTTCAGCAGGGCGTTCACCGCCTGCGGCTTGTCGGTTTTGAAGCTGTCAACGTTCAGCGATGCCAGCTCCGGGTAGTAGTTGCCGGTAACCTGACGCAGTTCTTCAACCGCATTGTCGAGATCGTTACGGGCGGTCACTTCGTTGGCCAGCACGGTATCGTATTGCGAACGGGCGTTTTGCACGTCAGTGATGGCCACCAGACCCACGTTGAAACGCTGGGTGGTTTGATCCAACTGACGATAAATCGCCTCTTTCTGCGCCTGGGTGTAAGAGAGAACGTCAATGGCGTTCAGCACTTTAAAATAGGCGCTCGCGGTGTTGAGGATCAGCGTCTGCTGGTCCGTCTGGAAAGTCACGTCCTGAATACCCGCCGATTTTTCCTGCAGGGTCAGCGCACGCCATTTCGACATATCGAAAAGGGTCTGCGTTAATTGCAAGGACGCGCTGGTGGCATTTGAGTTCACGCCGTTAGCATCGCGGTAGCCGTTGCTGTAGGTGTAATCGGCACCTAAGCCCAGTTGAGGCAGTAAAGGACTACGTGCTTCGTTGATTTTTTCGAATGCAGCATCGCGATCGGCGGCGGATTTACGCAATTCCGGGTTGCTCAGGCGTGCTTGCTGATAAACTTGCATCAGGTTCTCTGCCTGGCTCAGTGTGCTGAACCCCGACAGGCTCAGGCCGATAAGGATGGGGAGCAATTTCTTCATTTGCATTCCTTGTTGTGAAGCAGTATTTAGCGCTGATCAAATTTTAAAAATAATTGCTGATTCTAGCAGAATCCGCCACCGCAAAAAGTTGGCGTTCTGTGCCATCAGGCGTTAATTTGCACCAATTTACCACAAGGTCGATGAAACGGCAGTCAAACGCCCTTGAAATTCACATTTAAATCACTATTGGTACAGGACGGCACAATGCGCAAATCAGGCAACTCGCCAGTAACTTTCGCCAAAAACGATGTAGAAATTATTGCACGAGAAACGCTATATCGCGGTTTTTTTTCGCTGGATCTTTATCGCTTTCGCCACCGTTTGTTCAACGGTGAAATGAGCCAGGAAGTGCGTAGAGAAATTTTTGAGCGCGGCCATGCGGCAGTCTTGCTACCCTTTGACCCTGAGCGGGATGAAGTGGTGTTAGTTGAGCAGGTGCGCATCGCGGCCTATGACACCAGTGAAACGCCGTGGCTACTGGAAATGGTGGCCGGGATGATCGAAGAGGGTGAAAGCGTTGAGGATGTGGCCCGCCGTGAAGCGATGGAAGAGGCCGGCATTGAGGTAAAACGGACGAAACCGGTGCTCAGTTTTCTGGCAAGCCCTGGCGGCACCAGTGAGCGCTCGTCAATTATGGTGGGTGAAGTGGACGCCACGACCGCAAACGGGATTCACGGTCTGGCTGATGAAAACGAAGACATTCGGGTTCATGTGGTAAGCCGGGAGCAGGCTTACCGTTGGGTAGAAGAGGGGAAAATTGATAACGCGGCTTCGGTCATCGCCCTGCAATGGCTGCAACTGCACTATAAAGAGCTAATAAACGAGTGGAAAAAATGAAGCGCTATACACCTGACTTCCCTGAAATGATGCGTCTTTGCGAAACGAACTTTTCGCAACTGCGACGTCTGCTGCCGCGTAATGATGCGCCTGGCGAAACGGTGAGTTACCAGGTGGGCAACGCACAATATCGGATTACGATCGTTGAATCGACCCGATACACCACGCTGGTGACCATCGAGCAGACGGCGCCGACCATCACCTACTGGAGCCTGCCGTCACTGACTGTACGGCTCTACCATGACGCAATGGTCGCCGAAGTGTGTTCAAGTCAGCAGATCTTTCGCTTCAAAGCACGGTATGATTATCCAAATAAAAAGTTGCATCAACGCGACGAAAAGCATCAAATTAATCAGTTTCTGGCCGATTGGCTGCGATACTGCTTAGCACATGGAGCGATGGCGATTCCGGTTTACTAGCGTCGTGAAACCTAAGGACACCATTTGGAAAGCCTGTTAAACCTTTCTCTGGCTGGTGAGGCCAGGGTCAGGATCTTACAAATTACTGATACTCACCTGTTTGCCGAAAAGCACGAAACGCTATTGGGCGTAAACACCTGGGAAAGCTACCAGGCCGTGTTGGATGCCATTCATGCCGAGGGGCAGGAATACGATCTGATCGTGGCGACAGGTGATTTAGCTCAGGATCAAACCGCTGCGGCTTATCAGCATTTTGCTGAAGGCATCGCAAGCTTTCGTGCGCCTTGCGTTTGGTTGCCCGGTAATCATGACTTCCAGCCTGCGATGTATAGCGCATTACAAGAGGCGGGGATCTCCCCTGCAAAATGCGTCATGGTTGGCGAGCAGTGGCAAATTCTGCTGCTGGACAGTCAGGTCTTCGGCGTACCTCACGGTGAACTGAGCGAATTTCAGCTCGAGTGGCTGGAGCGTAAACTTGCTGCGGCCCCTGAGCGTCACACTCTGTTGCTTCTGCATCATCACCCCATGCCTGCGGGATGCAGTTGGCTGGATCAACACAGCCTGCGTAACGCGGCGGAACTGGACAACGTGCTGGTGAATTATCCGCGCGTGAAATATCTGCTTTGCGGGCATATTCATCAGGAACTGGATCTCGACTGGAATGGCCGCCGTCTGCTGGCGACGCCCTCCACCTGCGTTCAGTTCAAACCCCATTGTGCGAACTTTACCCTTGATAGCATCGGCCCTGGCTGGCGTACGCTGGAGCTGTTTGCCGACGGTACGTTGAAAACAGACGTCTGTCGTTTGCAAGGGACTGAGTTCCGACCTGATACCGCTTCTGAAGGCTACTGATGTCTACGCTTCTTTACCTGCACGGCTTCAATAGCTCGCCCCGTTCGGCGAAGGCCTGCCTGCTGAAAAACTGGCTGCACGAACACTATCCTCATGTCGAGATGGTTGTGCCGCAGCTGCCGCCGTATCCGGCCGATGCCGCAGAGATGCTGGAGTCTATCGTACTGGAGCATGGCGGCGAGGCGCTGGGCGTGGTGGGATCATCATTAGGCGGTTATTACGCCACCTGGCTGTCACAGTGCTTTATGCTGCCCGCGGTTGTCGTCAACCCGGCTGTCCGGCCATTTGAACTGTTGACTGACTACCTCGGTCAGAACGAGAACCCCTACACGGGGCAGCAATATGTGCTAGAGTCACGCCATATTTACGATCTTAAAGTCATGCAGATCGACCCGCTGGAAGCGTCGGATTTAATCTGGCTGCTGCAACAGACGGGAGATGAAGTGCTGGACTACCGCCAGGCAGTGGCGTATTACGCCTCATGCCGCCAGACTGTTATTGAAGGTGGAAACCATGCATTCACGGGCTTCGAAGATTATTTCAACCCGATTGTCGATTTCCTTGGACTGCACAGTTGCTGACAATCATTTCGAATTGCTATTAAAACCATGACGCAAACTTATAACGCTGATGCCATTGAGGTACTCACTGGGCTTGAGCCGGTACGCCGTCGCCCAGGGATGTATACCGATACGACCCGCCCTAACCATCTTGGGCAGGAAGTGATTGATAACAGTGTCGATGAAGCACTGGCGGGCCACGCGAAACGCGTGGATGTGATTTTACATGCCGATCAATCTCTGGAAGTTATCGACGACGGTCGCGGCATGCCCGTGGACATTCACCCGGAAGAGGGCGTTCCGGCGGTTGAACTGATCCTCTGTCGGCTGCACGCGGGCGGCAAGTTCTCGAACAAGAACTATCAGTTCTCCGGCGGCCTGCACGGCGTAGGGATCTCCGTGGTCAACGCTCTGTCGAAGCGCGTGGAAGTGAACGTGCGTCGTGATGGTCAGGTGTATAACATTGCGTTTGAGAACGGCGACAAGGTTCAGGATTTGCAGGTTGTTGGCACCTGCGGCAAGCGTAATACCGGCACCAGCGTCCATTTCTGGCCTGACGAAACCTTTTTCGACAGCCCGCGTTTTTCTGTCTCGCGCTTAACGCACGTGCTGAAAGCCAAAGCTGTGCTGTGCCCTGGCGTTGAAATCACCTTTAAAGATGAAGTTAATAACAGCGAACAGCGCTGGTGCTATCAGGATGGCCTGAACGATTATCTGCGCGAAGCGGTAAACGGCCTGCCGACGCTGCCGGAAAAACCGTTCATCGGCAATTTTTCCGGTGACACGGAAACGGTCGACTGGGCGCTGCTGTGGTTGCCGGAAGGCGGCGAACTGCTGACCGAAAGCTACGTGAACCTGATCCCGACCATGCAGGGCGGGACGCACGTCAATGGTCTGCGTCAGGGGCTGCTCGACGCGATGCGTGAGTTCTGCGAATACCGCAACATTCTGCCGCGCGGCGTGAAGCTCTCAGCGGAAGATATCTGGGATCGCTGCGCCTACGTGCTGTCGGTGAAAATGCAGGATCCACAGTTTGCCGGACAGACCAAAGAACGTTTGTCGTCGCGTCAGTGTGCAGCGTTCGTCTCTGGTGTGGTGAAAGATGCCTTCAGCCTGTGGCTGAACCAGAACGTCCAGTCAGCCGAGCAGTTAGCGGAGATGGTGATCTCCAGCGCTCAGCGCCGACTGCGCGCGGCGAAAAAAGTGGTGCGTAAAAAGCTGACCAGCGGTCCGGCGCTGCCGGGAAAACTGGCGGACTGTACCGCGCAGGATCTGAATCGTACCGAACTGTTCCTGGTGGAAGGGGACTCGGCGGGCGGCTCCGCCAAGCAGGCGCGCGATCGTGAATATCAGGCGATCATGCCGCTGAAGGGTAAGATCCTGAACACCTGGGAAGTCTCTTCTGATGAAGTACTGGCCTCACAGGAAGTGCACGATATTTCTGTCGCGATCGGCATCGATCCGGACAGCGACGATCTGAGCCAGTTACGTTACGGTAAGATCTGTATCCTGGCGGATGCGGACTCCGATGGTCTGCACATCGCCACGCTACTGTGCGCGCTGTTTGTGAAGCATTTCCGCACGCTGGTGAAACATGGACACGTCTACGTCGCGCTACCGCCGTTGTACCGAATTGACCTCGGCAAAGAGGTTTATTACGCGCTGACGGAAGAAGAGAAAGCGGGCGTACTGGAACAGTTGAAGCGCAAGAAAGGCAAGCCAAACGTACAGCGCTTTAAAGGACTGGGTGAAATGAACCCGATGCAGTTGCGTGAAACCACGCTGGATCCCAACACGCGTCGTCTGGTCCAGCTCGTCATTGATGATGAGGACGATCAGCGCACTAACGCCATGATGGATATGCTGCTGGCGAAGAAACGCTCTGAAGATCGCCGTAACTGGTTGCAGGAAAAAGGCGACCTCGCAGATATCGACGGGTAATTATACGTTTCATTGTTAATAAAAAGGGTAAGCCATGATGGCTTACCCTTTTGCTTTCAGGATATCTGATTGATCTTGCCAGAGAGGTCTATTAGGCTCAATCGAGGCGAGAACGCGGATTGACGTTATGGCACTGACCGGGGATGGACGCCAAAAATACATAATAAGGAAACAGGATGAACAACACACATCTGTCTAAGAGCGTCGATGCCCTTAAACCCTCCGCTATCAGGGAATTACTCAAACATAGCAAAATGCCTGGCGTGATATCGCTGGGCGGCGGCATTCCCAGCCCGGAACTGTTTGATAATACAGGGCTGGAAATGGCCACGCGTAACATGATGGAAAACCAGTTTCTGGATGCGTTCCAGTATGGTCTGAGTGAAGGTTTTCCGCCTCTGCGGGAAGCGATCGCTCAGTTGTGTCAGAAGCGAGGCATTCAGACTGCGTCCGACGCCATTCTGGTGACCAATGGGTCCCAGCAGTCGCTGGATATTCTGGTGAGAACGCTGATCAATCCGGGCGACAAAGTGGTCGTCGAACGTCCGACCTATCTTGCCGCCTTGCAGGTGCTGCAACTGTCTCAGGCGGATATTCTGTCTGTCGGTACCGATAAAGACGGCATGATCGTAGACGATCTGGAAGTTTTGCTGCAGAACAACACGATCAAGTTTGTGTACATCGTGCCGACGTTCGGTAACCCCGGTGGCGTGGTTCTTAGTGATTCCCGTCGTCAGAAGTTGGTTCAACTGGCGAAACAGCATGACTTTGCCATCATCGAAGACGATCCCTACGGTGAAATCAATTTCACCGGCGAGACCTATAAAACGCTGTTCCAGCATGCCCGAGAGAGCGGATGCCCTGAGCAGGTGATTTATACCTCGACTTTTTCCAAGATTCTGGCTCCAGGCCTGCGTGTGGGTTGGGTGGTACTGCCGGAATGGATCAGACAAAAAGCGACCATCGTTAAACAGGCGACCGATCTGCATACCAGCGCGCATTCGCAGGCAATGGCCGCCAGCTATTTGACGTTAGGCCGTCTGGACGATCAAATTCAGCTCATTCGTCAGGCGTACCGTGAGAAGTGCTATTTGCTGGCGGACGCGATTCGCAGTGAACTGGGCGAGCATATCTCATTCCATATGCCGCAGGGTGGGATGTTCCTGTGGGGGACGTTCCGTGATGATTTTGATACCACGGCATGGCTTTCCCGCACACTGCAGGAAAAAGTGGTATTCGTACCGGGAGAGTTCTTCTTCTGTGATAAGCCGGACAAACGGACGCTACGGATGTCTTTTGCGACACCAACGGCGGATGAGCTTGAAGAAGCGGTACGGAGATTGAAAAAAGCGTTGCCCTGAGGTCGCTGTTGCCGGGTCTGACACTAATGGCTGACCCGGCGCAACGCGGTATGTTTAAATACCGGATTCCAGAATACGAATATTCATCTCCAGCACATCGCCCTTAACGGCTTCGCTGTAGGCTTTCATATGCGGGGTTTGCAGGTGCGCTTCAAGATGCGCGATGCTTTCCCACTGCTCAATCATCACGATTGAATCAGGCGCCATGGTCTGAAAACTCACGTTTGCCGCATGATCTACCATCGGCGCGTAGCCGTGGCAGCCTTCTTCTTTCAGTACGGTTGGAACAATTTTCGCAAACTGATCGAGGACGGCCTGACGGTGATGTTGTCCCGGACGGGTGCGGATTTCAGCAATAACTGTAAGCATGGTTAACTCCTTCTAATTCCAGGTTACCAGTTAACCAAAAATCGCCTGCAGATGCTCGCGATATTCTGCAACAGAACGTGGTACATCCGGCATTTTAATGACGTCATTGGTAATAAAGGTCGGCAGCGCTTCCATTCCAAGGAATTGATTCGCCTTATGGAACGGCAGATAAACGCCATCAACGCCCACGCCGTGGAAAAACTGATCTTTATCGGTGAAGGCTTCCATCGGTGCGTTCCAGGTCAGAGAAAGCATGTATTTTTTCCCCTGAATCAGACCGCCGGAGCCGTATTTCTTCGAAGCATCTGAGCGGGTACGACCATCGCTGGCATACAGTGTGCCGTGGCCTTCGGTGAACACGTCATCAATGTATTTTTTCACGGTCCACGGCGCACCCATCCACCAGCCTGGCATTTGCCAGATAACCACGTCCGCCCAGACGAAGTTCTGCACTTCTTCTTTCACGTCGTAATCGCTGTCAGCGCGGACGATTTTGACGCTATGCCCGAGGTCGCGCAGAGTGCCGTCGGCGACTTCAGTCAGGGTGTCGTTCAATTGGCCGTTGGAGTGTGCGAATTTTTTCGCGCCGTTGATAATCAGGATGTTGCTCATTATTAATCCTCTGAAATGCGTTTGAGGCTAATTTTACGTCAACAGCCGGTAGGGTGAAATTAGCAAAATGTGCAAAGTCTTTTGCATCTGGTGCAATAATCGACGATTACCACTTCACTGTCGCGATAAAACCCCCGTCTGGCGCATTGTCAAACGACACTGTCATTGTGTGCAGGGCTGCAATGCGACGGACAATCGACAGGCCCAGTCCGCTGCCGGTAACCTGCTGTCCGGGCGGGCGATAAAAGCGTTCGCCAATGTGAGGCAAGACTTCTGCCGTGACGCCGGGGCCGTTGTCTCTGACCGTAAACTGCCGGGCGTCAAGCGTGACATCCACCTCGCTACCTTTGGGGCTGTAGCGGATGGCGTTATCCAGCAGATTGCGCACCAGCAAACTGAGCAGTAGCGGTTGCCCGGTGTGCGTCACATTATGAGCGTTGATCTGCAAACGCACATCAATCTGCGCCTGCTGCGCGGGTTGCCAGATGTCCATTACCGCAGACTGAAGCACTTCCTCAAGAGAGAGCGTGGCGACGTCCTGCAGGTTATCCAGCGAGTCGAGACGGGAAAGCGTCAGCAACTGGTCGACCAGACGCGTGGCACGATCGATGCCCGTATGGAGTTGCATCAGCGCTTTCTCGCGTGCTTGCGGATCATCATCAGAAAGCTGCGCCACCTCCGTCTGGACTTTTAGCGCCGTTAACGGACTACGCAGTTCGTGGGCGGCGTCTGAGGTAAAGCGCCGTTCGCGCACCATCATCTTATGGGTACGGGTAAAAAGCTGGTTGAGCGATTCGACCAGCGGGCGCACTTCACTCGGGACGCCGTGTGAGCTGAGCGGCTCGCTGGATTCCGGATCGCGCAGACGCAACGCCTGCGCCAGCTTTTTAAGCGGCATGAGCTCCCGATGCAGCAGCATAATCAACAACAGCAGCATCAGCGGCAGGGCGATAAGCCAGGGAATCAGTTGCGCCGTCACAATCGCCAGCGCCATATCTTCACGGTATTCCCACTCCTGACCGACCACGATGCGGTACTTACCATCGGAGGAAGTCAGCCAGATAAAACGCCATTTATCGTCATCGCCATTTAACTTGCCGTCATCAAAGCCTTCCCGGCGGTAGCTATAGGGGATGTTCTGACCATTATCGCCGTCGTGCAGCACCATCTTGCCGTCCGTGGTGTAGACGGCAAAGGTCAGCGCATCATCATCAACATGACCGTGTTTGAATTTCTTTGGCGTATGCGCCATCCGTTCGGTGGCGTGCAGTTCATTGATATCGAGCGTAACCAGGCGTTTGGCGAAGAGCATCAGCTGGGTATCAAACAGTTCATCGACGTTATCCGTTGTTTTTTTCCAGGCGACAAAACTCGATGCCGCCCAGGTAATGGCTGACAGAATCAGAAAAATGAGGGTAAGCCTGACGCGCAGGCTGAGTCGCTGGGTCACGATGATACCTCGCCAAGCGTATAGCCGATGCCGTGAACGGTGCGAATGAAATCGCTGCCCAGTTTGCGCCGCAGATGGTGGACGTGCACTTCAACGGCATTGCTGGTGACCTCTTCGTCCCAGTTATACAGCTTCTCTTCAATGAGCTTGCGCGGCAGCACGCGACCTTTATTACGCATCAGCAATTCCAGAAGCGCGAACTCTTTTGGCTTGAGTATCAATGGCTCACCCGCCAGCGTCGCGACCCGATCGCCGGGACGTAAGCTCACTCGCCCATGGCGTAATTCACTGCTGGCCTGACCGCTGGCGCGACGCATCAGCGCCTCCAGTCTGGCGGCGACTTCTATCAGTGCAAAGGGTTTACACAGATAATCATCGGCCCCGAGTCGAAGCCCTTCGACGCGTTCGGCCAGCGCATCGCGTGCGGTGAGGATCAGCACCGGCTCGCGCTTTCCCTGTTCGCGCCAGTCGCGCAGAATATCGCGCCCGTCCATTCCCGGCAGCGTGAGATCGAGGATCACCGCGTCGTAAGGCGCGCTGTAGAGCGCTTCTTTTCCCTGACGACCTTCGGTAAACCAGTCGACGCTAAAGCCCATTTTACTCAGCCCGGTTTTAATGCCGTCACCAATCAACGCATCATCTTCAACCAGTAAAATTCGCATATTTTCATCCCTGCACCCGCTGTGATAAAGGCAAGTAAACCGCGATGTTGCACGTGATGTACAGCAAAAAAGAGACTTTTTTTGCCTTAAGAACTTGTTAAGGATTACCGTATTTAATGGATGTGAAATGACATCAAAGGGAGAAATGATCATGAAAAAACTGGCTGCAATTGTTGCCGTCATGGCGCTCTGCTCCGCACCGGTTCTGGCCGCGCAGCAGGGTGGTTTTTCTGGCCCGTCCGCGACGCAAACGCAGAGCGGCGGCTTCCAGGGGCCTAACGGTAGTAGCACGACGGTAGAAAGTGCGAAATCCTTGCGTGATGACACCTGGGTGACGCTGCGCGGCAACATCGTTGAACGTATTTCCGATGACCTCTATCTGTTTAAAGATGCGACAGGCACCATCAATGTCGATATCGACCACAAACGCTGGAATGGCGTGACGGTTACCCCGCAGGATACCGTTGAAATTCAGGGTGAAGTGGATAAAGACTGGAATTCCGTTGAAATTGACGTGAAGCAAATCAGTAAAGTCAGCAAATAATCCCTGTCAGGGCCGCGTTCGCGGCCCTTTTCTTTGTGACTCAACGCGTCAGATAAGGTAGTATCTGCGGCAATATTGCCTGAAAAGATACCGGGTATCTGGCGGGCTTACAGTTGAGGAATCACGATTAATGAGCGATATGGCAGAGCGCCTTGCGCTGCATGAATTCACGGAAAACGCCTATCTGAATTACTCCATGTACGTCATCATGGACAGGGCGTTGCCGTTTATTGGTGATGGTCTGAAACCCGTTCAGCGCCGCATCGTCTATGCGATGTCAGAGCTGGGGCTGAATGCCAGCGCCAAATTTAAAAAATCCGCCCGTACCGTCGGCGACGTGTTGGGTAAATACCACCCGCACGGAGACAGCGCCTGCTATGAGGCCATGGTGCTGATGGCGCAGCCGTTCTCTTACCGTTATCCGCTGGTTGATGGCCAGGGGAACTGGGGGGCGCCGGACGATCCGAAATCCTTCGCGGCGATGCGTTATACCGAATCCCGCCTGTCCAGATACGCCGAACTGCTGCTGAGTGAACTCGGCCAGGGAACCGCTGACTGGGTGCCAAACTTCGACGGAACAATGCAGGAGCCGAAAATGCTGCCTGCGCGTCTGCCGAACATCCTGCTTAACGGTACAACCGGTATCGCGGTCGGCATGGCGACCGATATTCCGCCGCACAACCTGCGTGAAGTGGCAAAAGCCGCGATCACCCTGATTGAGCAGCCGAAAACCACGCTGGACGAGGTGCTGGATATTGTCCACGGCCCGGACTACCCGACCGAAGCGGAAATCATTACCCCGCGCGCCGAGATTCGTAAAATTTATGAAAACGGGCGCGGCTCTGTGCGCATGCGCGCGGTGTGGAAGAAAGAAGACGGCGCGGTGGTAATTACCGCGCTGCCGCACCAGGTTTCCGGCGCGCGCGTGCTGGAGCAAATCGCCGCCCAGATGCGCAATAAAAAGCTGCCGATGGTAGACGATTTGCGCGATGAGTCAGACCACGAAAACCCGACCCGTCTGGTGGTGGTGCCGCGTTCCAATCGCGTGGACATGGAACAGGTGATGAACCACCTGTTTGCCACCACCGATCTGGAAAAGAGCTATCGCATTAACCTTAATATGATCGGTCTTGACGGGCGTCCGGCGGTGAAAAACCTGCTGGAGATCCTCACCGAATGGCTGGCGTTCCGTCGCGATACCGTGCGTCGTCGCCTGAACTATCGCCTCGAGAAAGTCCTCAAACGCCTGCATATCCTGGAAGGTTTGCTGGTGGCGTTTCTCAATATTGACGAAGTCATTGAGATCATCCGTACGGAAGATGAGCCGAAACCCGCGCTGATGTCGCGTTTTGGTATTACCGAAACGCAGGCCGAAGCGATCCTCGAACTGAAATTGCGTCATCTCGCCAAACTGGAAGAGATGAAGATTCGCGGTGAGCAGGATGAACTGGCGAAAGAACGCGATCAGCTACAGGCGATCCTCGCGTCTGAACGCAAAATGAATACCCTGCTGAAGAAAGAGCTGCAGGCCGATGCCGACGCCTATGGTGACGATCGTCGTTCACCGCTTCGCGAGCGCGAAGAAGCGAAAGCAATGAGCGAACACGACATGCTGCCGTCTGAGCCTGTGACGATCGTGTTGTCGCAGATGGGCTGGGTGCGTAGCGCCAAAGGTCATGACATCGACGCACAGGGACTGAACTACAAAGCGGGCGACAGCTTTAAATCCGCTGTGAAAGGGAAGAGCAACCAGCCAGTGGTGTTTATCGATACCACCGGACGTAGTTATGCCATTGATCCGATCACGCTGCCGTCGGCGCGCGGTCAGGGCGAACCGTTGACCGGCAAACTGACGCTGCCGCCAGGCGCGACCGTTGAGCACATGCTGATGGAAGGCGATGAGCAGAAACTGCTGATGGCATCCGATGCGGGTTACGGTTTTGTCTGTACGTTCAACGATCTGGTGGCGCGCAACCGTGCCGGTAAGACACTCATCACGCTGCCGGAAAACGCCCGCGTGATGCCGCCGGTGGTGATTGAAGATGAAACGGATATGCTGCTGGCGATAACGACGGCCGGACGTATGCTGATGTTCCCGGTCAGCGATCTGCCGCAGTTGTCGAAAGGCAAAGGGAATAAGATCATCAACATTCCGTCTGCGGATGCGGCGCGTGGTGACGATGCGCTGGCGCTACTGTATGTTCTGCCGCCGCAAAGTACGCTGACGATTCACGTCGGGAAACGCAAAATCAAGCTGCGCCCTGAGGAATTGCAGAAAGTGACCGGCGAGCGCGGCCGTCGCGGGACGTTGATGCGCGGTTTGCAACGCATCGATCGCATCGACATTGATTCGCCGCGTCGTGCCAGCAGTGGCGACAGCGAAGAGTAAAATGCTGTTAAACGCCTGAAGGCATAAGTAGGCCTGATAAGAGGCAACGCGCCGCCATCAGGCAACACTATCGTGCCGGATGGCGGCGTTAATACCTTATCCGGCCTGCGGTTGTAACGATACCGCCAGGCCGGATGACAGTAAAATTTCCCGTAAAACCGTTGTTTATTCGTGAGTCGCGATTAACAATACAGTTTTCCAGAGAGCCACATTAACAATACCCTAACCTGATAGCAGGTGACGTAGAATCCCGGGCTCTTAGGCCTTCAGAGGTTGTTATGCTATTTATTTTTCGACTTATTATTACCGTTATCTATTCCATTCTGGTTTGTGTTTTCGGTTCTCTTTACTGCCTGCTCAGCCCGCGTAACCCAAAACACGTCGCGACCTTCGGGCATATGTTTGGTCGCCTGGCGCCGCTGTTCGGCCTGAAGGTAGAGTGCCGTAAACCCGCGGATGCGGAAAGCTACGGCAACGCTATCTATATCGCTAACCATCAGAATAACTACGATATGGTGACCGCCGCGAATATCGTGCAGCCGCCCACCGTGACCGTCGGGAAGAAGAGCCTGTTGTGGATCCCGTTTTTTGGTCAGCTTTACTGGCTGACAGGGAACCTGCTGATCGACCGTAATAACCGCGCAAAAGCGCACGGCACGATTGCTGAAGTGGTGAATCATTTTAAAAAGCGTCGTATCTCCATCTGGATGTTTCCGGAAGGCACCCGCAGCCGGGGTCGTGGCCTGCTGCCGTTTAAAACCGGGGCGTTTCATGCCGCGATTGCGGCCGGCGTCCCGATTATTCCGGTGTGCGTTTCCAATACCTCGAATAAAATTAATCTGAATCGCCTGAAGAATGGTCTGGTGATTGTGGAGATGCTGCCGCCGGTGGATATCAGTCAGTATGGCAAAGATCAGGTTCGTGAACTGGCCGCGCACTGCCGCTCGTTGATGGAACAAAAGATCGCTGAACTGGATAAAGAAGTCGCCGAGCGCGAAGCCGCCGGAAAAGTGTGATTCAGCGATAAATGCTTACTCATTCGTGCTGCAAGCCAACGCGCATGCAGCCTGGAGTATGACGAGTTTTTGCAGGAAACGAGTTCCTGCCCGTAATTTAGCCAGTTTTACATGGAGCTTATATGTCACTCAGTCGGCGTCAGTTCATTCAGGCATCGGGGATCGCGCTGTGCGCAGGTGCCGTTCCGCTGAGGGCCCATGCTGCCGGTCAGCAACAGCCGCTGCCCGTTCCGCCGCTACTGGAGTCCCGCCGGGGCCAGCCGCTGTTTATGACGCTGCAGCGTTCGCACTGGTCCTTTACCCAGGGCACGCGAGCGCCGGTCTGGGGGATTAACGGGCGTTATCTCGGGCCGACGATCCGCGTCTGGAAAGGGGATGACGTTAAGCTGATCTACAGTAACCGTCTGGCAGAAAACGTCTCGATGACTATCGCCGGTCTCCAGGTGCCGGGTCCGCTGATGGGCGGTCCGGCGCGCATGATGTCGCCAAACGCGGACTGGGCGCCGGTACTGCCCATCCGTCAGAACGCCGCCACGCTGTGGTACCACGCCAATACGCCGAACCGTACCGCGCAGCAGGTTTATAATGGCCTGGCCGGGATGTGGCTGGTTGAAGATGAGGTCAGTAAATCGCTGCCGATCCCCAACCATTACGGTGTCGATGACTTCCCGATTATTATTCAGGACAAGCGGCTGGATAACTTCGGCACGCCGGAATACAGCGAGCCTGGCAGCGGCGGTTTTGTCGGCGATACGCTGTTGGTCAACGGCGTCCAAAGCCCTTACGTGGAAGTGTCCCGCGGCTGGGTGCGTCTACGTTTGCTGAATGCCTCTAACTCCCGTCGTTATCAGTTGCAGATGAGCGACGGTCGCGCGCTGCATGTTATCTCCGGCGACCAGGGCTTTTTGCCGGCACCGGTGTCGGTAAAACAGTTGTCGCTGGCACCCGGCGAGCGCCGCGAAATTCTGGTTGATATGACCAATGGCGATGAAGTGTCGATTACCTGTGGTGAGGCAGCGAGCATTGTCGACCGGATCCGGGGGTTCTTTGAACCGTCGAGCATTCTGGTGTCCACGCTGGTGTTAACGCTGCGCCCAACCGGTCTGTTGCCACTGGTGACCGACAGCCTGCCGATGCGTCTGCTGCCGACCGAGATCATGAGCGGTACGCCAATTCGCAGTCGCGACATCAGTCTGGGCGACGATCCAGGCATCAACGGCCAGTTATGGGACGTCAACCGCATTGATATCACTGCGCAGCAGGGTTCCTGGGAGCGCTGGACGGTGCGGGCCGATATGCCGCAGTCATTCCATATTGAAGGGGTGTCGTTCCTCGTGCGTAACGTCAACGGCGCGATGCCATTCCCGGAAGATCGTGGCTGGAAAGATACCGTCTGGGTGGATGGGCAGGTAGAGCTGCTGGTTTACTACGGACAGCCGTCCTGGGCGCATTTCCCGTTTTACTTCCACAGCCAGACGCTGGAAATGGCGGACCGTGGTTCAATCGGTCAGATTCTGGTGAATCCGGCGGCGTAATCCTCCTCTCTCTCGCGACGATGCGAGAGAGATTATCCTTCGATTTCTCATTCGTTCCGGCATATAATCGCCGGCCTTTGATTATTTTTTTACCATTTTTGGAAGCACTATGAGCGCAATATCCCTGATCCAGCCAGACAGAGATCTCTTCTCCTGGCCTCAGTACTGGGCGGCCTGTTTTGGTCCCGCTCCTTTTTTGCCGATGTCACGCGACGAAATGGATCAACTTGGCTGGGATAGCTGCGACATTATTCTGGTAACCGGCGACGCCTATGTCGATCACCCGAGTTTTGGTATGGCGATTTGTGGTCGAATGCTGGAAGCACAGGGCTTCCGTGTCGGCATCATTGCGCAGCCGGACTGGAACAGCAAAGACGACTTTATGCGTCTGGGCAAACCGAACCTGTTCTTTGGCGTAACCGCTGGCAACATGGACTCGATGATCAACCGCTACACTGCCGATCGCCGCCTGCGCCATGACGATGCCTACACGCCGGATAACGTCGCGGGCAAGCGCCCGGACCGCGCCACGCTGGTCTATACCCAGCGCTGTAAAGAGGCGTGGAAAGATGTGCCGGTGATCCTCGGTGGTATTGAAGCGAGCCTGCGTCGTACCGCGCATTACGATTACTGGTCTGATACTGTGCGCCGTTCCGTGCTGGTGGATTCAAAAGCCGACATGTTGATGTTTGGCAACGGCGAGCGTCCGCTGGTGGAAGTGGCGCACCGACTGGCGATGGGTGAAACCATCGATCAGATCCGCGATGTGCGTAACACGGCGATTATGGTGAAAGAAGCGCTGCCTGGCTGGAGCGGTGTCGATTCCACGCGTCTGGATACGCCGGGGAAAATCGATCCGATCCCGCATCCGTATGGTGAAGATTTGCCGTGCGCCGACAACAAACCGGTTTCCCCGAAAAAGCAGGAAGCGAAAGCTATTACCGTGCAGCCCGCGCGTCCGAAACCGTGGGAAAAAACCTACGTTCTGCTGCCGTCCTTTGAAAAAGTGAAGGGCGACAAAGTGCTGTATGCGCACGCTTCGCGGATCCTGCACCATGAAACCAACCCAGGCTGTGCGCGTGCGCTGATGCAAAAGCATGGCGATCGCTACATCTGGATCAACCCGCCGGCGATCCCACTCTCTACTGAAGAGATGGACAGCGTTTTTGCCCTGCCATATAAGCGCGTGCCACACCCGGCATACGGCAACAGCCGCATCCCGGCCTACGAGATGATCCGTTTCTCGATCAACATCATGCGCGGCTGTTTCGGTGGTTGCTCGTTCTGTTCGATCACCGAACACGAAGGACGCATTATTCAGAGCCGTTCTGAAGATTCAATCATCAATGAGATTGAAGCGATCCGCGATACCGTGCCGGGTTTTACCGGCGTGATCTCCGATCTCGGCGGACCGACGGCCAACATGTATATGCTGCGCTGTAAGTCACCGCGCGCAGAACAGACCTGTCGTCGTCTGTCGTGTGTTTATCCGGATATCTGTCCGCATATGGATACCAACCACGAGCCGACGATTAACCTCTATCGCCGCGCGCGCGATCTGAAAGGCATCAAGAAGATCCTGATCGCCTCCGGCGTGCGTTACGACATCGCAGTGGAAGATCCGCGCTATATCAAAGAGCTGGCGAGCCACCACGTCGGCGGTTATCTGAAGATTGCGCCGGAACATACCGAAGAAGGGCCGTTGTCGAAGATGATGAAGCCGGGTATGGGCAGCTATGACCGCTTCAAACAACTGTTCGATCTCTACTCGAAGCAGGCCGGGAAAGAGCAGTATCTGATCCCGTACTTCATCTCCGCGCATCCGGGAACGCGTGACGAGGATATGGTGAATCTGGCGCTGTGGTTGAAGAAACATCGCTTCCGTCTCGATCAGGTGCAGAACTTCTATCCGTCGCCGCTGGCCAACTCGACCACCATGTATTACACCGGCAAAAACCCGCTGGGTAAGATTGGCTATAAGAGTGAAGATGTGGTGGTGCCGAAGGGAGATAAGCAGCGTCGTCTGCATAAAGCGCTGCTGCGTTACCACGATCCGGCTAACTGGCCGATGATCCGTCAGGCGCTGGAAGAGATGGGGAAAAAGCATCTGATTGGCGGACGCCGTGAGTGCCTGGTACCGGCGCCAACGCTGGAAGAGATGCGCGAAGCGCGCCGTCAGAACCGTAACACCCGTCCGGCGCTGACCAAACACACGCCGGTGGCGCATCAGCGTCAGACGCCAGCCGCCAATAAAAAGCGTACCAAAGTCGCCGGGCGATAATGGGGTTGCCCGGTGGTAAACACCGGGCTTATTAAAAGAGAAGGGAATTAGCCGCCGAACTGATCCGGATCGGGCCCCAGGCGCTTGCCCTGATCGAGCTTCGCAATCTCACCAAGTTCGTCTTTGTCGAGTCGGAAATCCCAGACGTCGAAGTTCTCGGCGATACGCGATGGCGTGACGGATTTCGGGATCACGACCAGACCGTTATCCAGATGCCAGCGAATGACAATCTGCGCCGGTGTTTTACCGTATTTATCCGCCAGATCACGAATGATTTTTTGATCGAAAACGCCTTCGCCGCCCTGTGCCAGCGGACTCCAGGATTCCGTCTGGATTTTGTGCGTCGCATTCCACGCGTGTAGCTGGCGCTGTTGCATCAGCGGATGCAGTTCGATCTGGTTAATCACCGGCGTAACGCCCGTTTCGTCAATCAGGCGCTGGAGGTGGTTGACCTGGAAATTACACACACCGATGCTCTTAATCAGCCCCTCTTTTTGCAGATCGATCATGCCTTGCCAGGCGGAAACATAGTGATCGATTGCCGGAACCGGCCAGTGCATCAGATACAGGTCGAGATAATCTAACTGGAGTTTTTCCAGACTCTCCATCAACGCGTCGCGGGGGCGTTTCTGATCGTCATTCCATAGCTTGGTGGTGATGAACAACTCATCGCGGGGGAGACCTGCGCTGGCTAACGCTTTGCCGACGCCGTCTTCATTTTTGTAGGCGGCGGCGGTATCTATGGACCGATAGCCGACTTCCAGTGCTTTATGAATGGCGGAGACGACCTCGTCGTTACCGGCTTTCCATACGCCTAACCCCAGTTGGGGCATTACATTGCCATCCTGAAGCTTAATTACGGTTTGGTTTGCCATTTTTCCTCCTTCATGTGCTCATCACCGGAGGGGGACTCCGGTGATGTAAGGTGACTTAAGTCTGGACGAAATGCCCAAAAACGAAAGTCAGAGGTGAAAAAAGCTTAGCGCGCTGCCTCGTAAATGCGGCGGCTGACATCCAGGGTAATGTCTTTATGCTCACCCAGTTGCGTCATGCCGTGCTCTTCCAGTTTCGCCAGCAGAGCCGGGATTGAACTGCCGTCAAGGCCATAGCCAGACAGGCGAGTCGGGACGCCCAGTTGCTCGAAGAAATTACGGGTGGCTGCAATCGCGGCATCGATACGCTCATCTTCAGAACCGTCGGTGATGTTCCACACGCGCTCTGCATATTGCAGCAGTTTTTCGCGTTTGGTATCGCGTTTTTCATTCCACAGTGCGGGCAGAACGACCGCCAGCGTCTGAGCGTGATCCAGACCGTGCATCGCTGTTAGTTCATGGCCCAACATATGGGTTGCCCAGTCCTGCGGCACGCCTGCGCCAATCAGGCCGTTCAGCGCCTGGGTGGCTGCCCACATAACGTTCGCACGTACATCGTAGTTTTCCGGGTCTTTTAGCGCTTTCGGGCCATCTTCCACCAGCGTCAGCAGAATGCCCTCCGCGAAGCGATCCTGAATTTTGGCATCAACCGGATATGTGACGTACTGTTCAACGGTATGCACAAACGCATCAACCACACCGTTCGCCACCTGACGTGGCGGAAGGGTGTAGGTATAAACCGGATCCAGTACCGCAAAGACCGGCTGCACATGGGCAGAATGGAAGGCCTGTTTGTCGCCGGTGGTTTTACGTGAGATAACCGCGCCTTTGTTGGATTCAGAACCAGTCGCCGGCAGCGTCAGCACAGAACCCATCGGGATTGCGCTTTTGATATCGCTACCGCTGGTTTGCAGGATATGCCACGGGTCAACGCCATCCGCATAGTGGGCGGCAGCAGCGATGAATTTGGTGCCATCAAGAACAGAACCCCCGCCGACGGCCAGCAGGAAGGTAATGTTCTCTTCACGGGCGATGTTGACTGCGTCCATCAGCGTTTCATACGACGGGTTAGGCTCAATGCCGCCAAATTCGCGCACGTCCAGGCCTTTCAGCGCCTCCTGGACCTGCGCCAGTACGCCCGTCTTTTTCACGCTGCCGCCGCCGTAGGTGATCAGCACGCGTGCGTCTTGTGGGATTTGTGCGCGCAGTTCAGCGATTGCGCCTTTACCAAACAGAATGCGGGTCGGGGTATGCAGATTAAAGTTATTCATTGCTCGTTCCCTTATGTGGGTAAAAAAAGAGGGCAGGAGGGTCTGCCGGATGGAGAACATTGTGGTCGTGCGCGGCTATCCTCTCAATGCTCATTTCTGCCAATGTCTTGCCCATTTCTCCAGGGCGCTGGAGAAAAGCGATAAATTTGCGCACAATCAAGGCGTCGTCATCCGTTGAGAAAATAACCCGTTATGAACCGCGAAGAGATCTGTTTACTGCTGACAGATAAAGTTAAGAAATTGAAAAACAATGAACATAAGCTCAATGAGCTGCTGCCGGACATCCGTCTGCTGTACGGTACTGAACCGGGTTTACGGACACCCGTGATGTACGACCCCGGCATCATATTTCTCTTTTCCGGTCATAAAATCGGTTACATCAATGAGCGGGTTTTCCGTTATGACGCCAATGAATACCTGCTGCTGACCGTACCTTTACCCTTCGAATGTGAAACCTATGCGACTCCGGACGTACCGCTCGCCGGATTTCGCATCAATGTCGATATCCTGCAATTGCAGGAACTGCTGATGGACATTGGCGAAGACGAACACTTTCAGCCGTCGATGGCGGCAAGTGGGATCAACTCCGCCACGCTCTCAGAAGAGATCCTCTGCGCGGCGGAACGTCTGCTCGACGTCATGGAGCGACCGCTGGACGCACGGATCCTCGGTAAACAGATTATCCGTGAAATCCTCTATCACGTTCTGACCGGGCCACGCGGCGGCGCGCTGCTGGCGCTGGTGAGTCGCCAGACCCATTTCAGCCTGATTAGTCGCGTGCTCAAACGCATTGAAAATAAGTACACCGAAAACCTCAACGTCGAGCAACTGGCGGCCGAAGCCAATATGAGCGTTTCTGCGTTCCATCATAATTTTAAGTCAGTGACCAGCACATCGCCGTTGCAGTATCTGAAAACCTATCGGTTACATAAAGCGCGGATGATGATAATTCACGACGGCATGAAGGCCAGCGCGGCGGCAATGCGGGTGGGTTATGAAAGCGCGTCGCAGTTTAGTCGTGAATTTAAGCGCTATTTCGGGGTGACGCCGGGGGAAGATGCGGCGCGGATCCGCACTATGCAGGGGAGTTAACGTTATTGTGAGTCAGCCGGATGAACGACGTGTCATCCGGCTGGATTCAGGTCAGGCGCTGCAGTATTTCTTCTTAATCACCACCACCACCGTGCCGATCAACCCCGCCGCCAGCAGAAAAATGGGCAGGATCATCAGGAAGGTCATGACCTGATCTTCATGGCGCTTCACAAACGGGATCATGCTAAGTGCGTAGCCAAAGCTGGTGACCACGCCGACCCACAGCAGCCCGCTCAGCCAGTTGAAAAACTGGAAGCGACGGTTAGAGAGCCCGGAAATCCCCGCCATGGTTGGCAGCAGTGTGCGCACGAACGCCAGAAAACGGCCTGCCAACAGCGCCAGCAGACCGTGACGGTCAAACATGCAGGTCGCGCGCTGGTGGTATTTCGCCGGAAGTTGCGCCAGCCAGCCTTTTACCGTTCGCGTATTGCCCAGCCAGCGTCCCTGAATATAACTGAGCCAACAGCCGAGGCTGGCCGCTGTCGTCAGGATCAGCAGGGTAGGAACAAAGCTCATGACGCCTTGCGCGACCAATGCGCCTGCTAAGAGCAGCAGACTATCGCCGGGCAAAAATGAGGCCGGTAACAGGCCATTCTCTAAAAACAGCGTGGCAAACATCACAAAGTAGACGACGCTAACAACATGTGGGTCCGCCAGCGCGGCAAAATCATGTTGCCAGAGCGCAGCGATAATATCTTGAATGACAGCCATGGACTTTCCTGTGGAACAGCGTTTACGCCTTAATAATCCTATTGTACTCCTGAACGGACCCGGATGACTTGATCCCGGGCGCAACAAATGCAGACAATTTCGTTCGACGTGTCTGCATAGATGTCCATTGGCGTCAATTTTACACGAGGCGGGAAAATCCGGCGGCTAAATCTGCAATCAGATCGTCAACATTCTCTAAACCAATGTGGAGACGAATCAGTGTGCCGCTGAAATCCACACCCCCTTCCGGGCGAATTTCTGCAATCTGTTCAGGCTGATTGGCCAGAATCAGCGACTCAAAACCGCCCCACGAATAGGCCATGCTGAAGAGGCTGAAGTGATCCAGATAAGCGGACAGCTCGTCATTATTGAGCTTTTTATTCAGCACAAACGAGAACAAGCCGCTGCTCCCCGTAAAGTCACGTTTCCAGAATTCGTGTCCTTTACTGCCTGGTAACGCCGGATGATTGACCCGCGCGACCTGCGGATGGGCTGCCAGCCATTCGGCAATTTTCAGACTGCTTTCATGATGCTGGCGCAGACGCACGCCCAGGGTGCGCAGCCCGCGGCTGGTCATATAGGCCGTATCGGCATCGACCATTTGTCCCATCAGATAGGCATTCTCGCGCAGTTGATCCCAACAGCGGGCGTTCGAAACGGCGGTGCCGACCATGGCATCCGAGTGACCAATCAGGTACTTGGTCCCGGCCTGAATCGAAATATCAACGCCGAAGTCGAGGGCTTTAAACAATATGCCCGCCGCCCAGGTGTTATCGATCATAATGATGGCGTCCGGCACAACGCGTCTGACAGCGGCGACAATTGCCGGGACATCGTGAACTTCCATGGTCACGGAACCCGGAGACTCGAGGAAAACGACTTTGGTGTTGGGCTGAAGATGCTTAACTATGTCAGCGCCAACCAGCGGATCGAACCAGCCAGTGGTCACACCCAGTTTGCCGAGGATTTTGGTGCAGAAATCCTGGCTCGGCTCATAGGCCGTATTGGTCATCAGCACGTGATCGCCCTGTTCGACAAAAGCCAGAATCGTATTGGCGACGGCCGCCGCGCCGCAGGGGAAGAGCGCACAGCCGGCGCCGCCTTCGAGTTCACACATCGCTTCCTGCAGCGAGAAATGGGTTAATGTGCCGCGGCGCCCGTAAAAAAGTTCGCCGTTGGCGCGGTTGCGGGTGGCGTGCTTTTTGGCTTCGACCGTTTCAAAAACCAGCGAAGAAGCGCGCTGAATCACACTATTCACTGAGCCCAGCGTGTATTTTTTACTGCGCCCTGCGCCGACCAGTCGGGTGTCCAGTTGTTTATCTGCCATGTTGGGTTTCCTGTTTTTATACGTCTGGACGTCTAAACTATCACGAATGGAAAAATGCGCATCCCCAGGAACGGGATAAAGCACAATATTTTATCAAAATCGCCTCCCGTGACGTTTTACTGCGTAAGCGCAAGGAAAAGAAACCAAAGGTGCGGCACTATGTAAATAGTAATGAGAACGACTATCAATTCGACGTCGTTTTGATATTATTACGCTCAGAATTTGTGATTTGCGTCCTGGAGATACAGAGTGGGTAATAATTTGATGCAGACGGATCTTTCCGTCTGGGGTATGTATCAGCACGCCGATATCGTGGTTAAGTGCGTGATGATTGGTCTGATTCTGGCGTCAGTGGTCACCTGGGCTATCTTCTTCAGTAAGAGCGTTGAGTTCTTCTCCCTGAAGCGTCGGCTTAAACGCGAACAGCAGCTGTTGGCGGACGCCCGCTCTCTGGATCAGGCAAGCGATATCGCAGCAAACTTTGGCGCCAAAAGCTTAAGCACCCAATTGCTCAATGAAGCGCAGAACGAACTGGAACTGTCTCAGGGCAGTGAAGACAACGAAGGCATTAAAGAGCGTACCGGTTTTCGTCTGGAGCGTCGCGTTGCGGCAGCGGGACGTCAGATGGGGCGCGGAAATGGCTACCTGGCGACCATCGGGGCGATTTCGCCATTTGTCGGTCTCTTCGGTACGGTCTGGGGTATCATGAACAGTTTCATCGGGATTGCACAAACGCAGACCACTAACCTCGCCGTCGTCGCCCCCGGTATTGCTGAAGCGCTGCTGGCGACAGCCATCGGTTTGGTTGCGGCCATTCCTGCGGTGGTTATCTATAACATCTTTGCCCGTCAGATTGGCGGTCTTAAAGCGATGCTGGGCGATGTAGCGGCACAGGTGCTGTTACTGCAAAGCCGCGACCTGGATCTGGATGCAAGCGCATCTGCCCGTCCGGTGCGTACCGCGCAGAAATTACGTGTAGGGTAATGTTTCATGGCAATGCGTCTTAATGAAAATCTGGACGATAACGGTGAAATGCATGAAATCAACGTGACGCCGTTTATCGACGTTATGCTGGTACTGCTGATCATCTTTATGGTGGCTGCGCCGCTGGCGACAGTGGATGTGAAGGTCAATCTGCCCGCGTCCTCCAGTACGCCGCAACCGCGTCCGGAAAAACCGGTTTATCTGTCGGTCAAAGCGGACAACAGCATGTTCATTGGTAACGATCCGGTGACGGACGAGACCATGGTGGCAGAACTGAACGCGCTGACCGAAGGGAAGAAAGACACCACGATCTTCTTCCGTGCGGATAAAACCGTCGACTATGAAACCCTGATGAAGGTGATGGACACGCTGCATCAGGCTGGTTATCTGAAGATCGGTCTGGTCGGCGAAGAGGTCGCGAAAGCGAAATAATCGTTGTCGCCATGGGCACAATGAAAGAAAGGCCGGGTACGGCGTTATCGCTACCCGGCTTTTTTATTGCCCATCGCGCCGGGTTTGCACCTGACGTTCATTGAGCGCAACGGTAGTGATGGTATTCGTGCGGGTGTTTCCTTCGGCCAGTTTGCGCGTCAGTCGCAGCGTGGCGGTCTCACGAGCCAGCAAATGCTGCCAGGTGCTCTCCAGTCGCGCCATGATTTTGTCACCCAGCGCCGGGTTCTGTTTGATAATGGCGTTGATCGCCGCGCCATAAATCTCTTCCTTCACCTGAAGCGCGTATATTTCCCGCCGGTTTTGCCATTTCAGACGAACCAGCGCCGCAGGAATAGAAGTCACTTCTTGCGCCACGCTTTCGAGGACCGCATTTTTATTGGCGATGAGTGCGGCAAGATTCTGCTTTAAGATAAATTGATCGCTTTTATTCTCATCTAAAGCCAAATAGACATTGTTATCTTCAACATCTTTAATCATTGTTCGTCGTCCAGAGAATAGAAAAGGGGTGAGTCTTTCTCCCGGGTAATTAAGTTAAGCCAAATTTCGTTGCCGTTTTCATTTATATGCGTGGTCATTTCAGTGATTATTTTACTTAAGGTCTGGGCATCGATATCGCCTTCAGCCTGTAACGCATTAATAACCCGAGCGAAAGTCTCAATTTTCGCTACCCGCTCAAGACGTTCTTTAAAATGACGGTCACGTTCTTCGAGTAGGATATTTTTAGATTGCCCGGTGGCGGTTGTGCTAATTAAGATATCGGCCTCATAATCACTGAGGGTTGTTTTTCCCTGAGTAAAATTATCATTATTTTCTACTGTTTCTTCCGTCTGACCTGACGCTGACAGATGAAAACGCGGTGGGACAAGGTGCTCAGGCAGCATGTCACAATATCCTTTAATATCAAATGTATAGTTATTTGGCAGGTCGCGTTGACAATAACATGGGGTAATTTTAGAATCAAAAAAAATGGAGTCATTCTATGAACAGTATTTTTTATTCTGTCATTACCTTGCTATTGTTGACCGGCGGCGTGCTTTTATTAATGCGCGAGTTTAATAAACCGCGCAACGCTGAAGAACTGCCCTCTGAGACTCAATCAATACCGCTGACTAAAGAAGAGGGGGAGGACCATTTCTCCGCGCTGATGAATGCTATTACACCGGTATGGTACTGGCGCGTCAATCACGAATATATTGATTTCCTTCACGCAACAATAAAACGCATGACGATGGCGCAATTGAATGACACGCCAGGACTGTTTGACGCCCAGCGACGCTGCAGCGATCTCAATTCAGCGGTGTATAAATACTACGACACGATAAAAAAACGCTGTCTCAACGGCGAAAAAGTTCCCCATTCCGATCTCGATGTGCTGAACTTACGCCAGTGCTTCCGGGAGTTTAGCGTCGAGGCGTATCCATCGCTGGTGGCGCTGGTGTGGCCCGAGTATCAGCGCCCGTGGATCAATCCCGACGAAGTTTAAGGAGGATGTTGATCTGATGTTGCGCAATTGGGATATACTGTCGCCCGGTTTTTGCAACATCACAGGAATTTATGGAACGCTTTCTCGAAAACGTTATGTATGCGTCTCGCTGGCTGCTGGCCCCGGTCTACTTTGGTTTGTCGCTGGCGTTGGTTGCGCTGGCGCTAAAATTCTTTCAGGAAATTTTTCATGTTCTGCCCAATGTCTTTTCGATGGCAGAAGCTGACCTGATTCTGGTGCTGCTGTCCCTGGTGGATATGACGCTGGTCGGGGGACTGCTGGTAATGGTGATGTTTTCCGGCTATGAGAATTTCGTCTCGCAACTCGATATCGCTGAGGGACGGGAAAAACTGAACTGGCTGGGGAAGATGGATGCGACCTCACTGAAAAACAAAGTTGCGGCCTCGATTGTTGCTATCTCTTCCATTCATCTGTTGCGTGTATTTATGGATGCGAAAAACGTGCCGGATAACAAGCTGATGTGGTACGTCATTATCCATCTCACTTTCGTCTTGTCGGCGTTTTTGATGGGCTGCCTCGACCGGTTAAACCGCCATAAGCACTGACAGCACAGGCCGGGCAGCCCTTAACGCTACCCGGCGCTGAACGTTACTTATCGGACGATGCCTGCCAGAGGTTCAGTTGGCCGTCAGCGACATGCTTATCAATCTGCGTCAATTCTTCTGTGGTGAACGACAAATTTTTCAACGCCTGAACGTTTTCTTCCAGTTGCTCCGGGCGGCTTGCGCCAATCAGCACAGAAGTGACGCGATCGTCTTTCAGCAGCCAGCTAAGCGCCATTTGCGCCATTGACTGACCGCGCTGTTGCGCCATCTTATTAAGCAGACGCAGACTGCTGAGGTTAGCTTCCGTCAGCATATTCTCAGTCAGACCGCGCACTTTCTTCCCTTCGCGCTGCATACGTGAACCGTCCGGAATGCCGTTCAAATACTTCCCGGTGAGCAATCCCTGCGCCAGTGGCGTAAAGGCGATGCAGCCCACGCCATTGGCTTTCAGCGTATCCAGCAAACCGCTTTTATCCACCCAGCGGTTCAGCAGGTTATAAGAGGGCTGATGGATCAGCAGCGGGATCTTCCATTCGCGCAAAAGCTCAGCCATTTTTTGTGTCCGCTCCGGCGAGTATGACGAAATACCAACATACAGCGCTTTCCCACTTTGCACAGCGTGTGCCAGCGCAGACGCCGTCTCTTCCATCGGCGTGTTTTCGTCCACGCGATGAGAATAGAAAATATCGACGTAATCCAGGCCCATCCGTTTCAGGCTCTGATCGAGACTGGCGAGCAGGTATTTACGCGAGCCGCCGGAACCATAAGGACCTGGCCACATGTCGTAACCGGCTTTGGTCGAAATAATCAGTTCATCACGATACTGGGCAAAGTCTTCGCGCAGCAGACGCCCGAAATTTTCTTCGGCGCTGCCCGGAGGCGGCCCATAGTTATTGGCTAAATCAAAGTGAGTAATGCCTAAATCAAAGGCTTTTCGCAACAGTGCGCGCTGCGAGTCGAGGGCTTGTACGTGACCGAAGTTGTGCCACAGACCGAGCGATAGCGCAGGCAGTTGGAGGCCGCTGTTACCGCAGTAGCGGTACTGCATATTCTCATAGCGGTCAGGGGAGGCGTTCCAGGACATGATGTCTCCTTTCTTGTGATGAATTTTCGAAACAGCGTTTTCATTCTATGCTTATAGAATCACAAATCCCGGAGATATGCGATGACGCGTCTGACAGCCAAAGATTTTCCGCAAGAATTACTCGATTATTATGACTACTACGCCCACGGGAAAATCTCAAAACGGGAGTTCCTCAATCTTGCGGCAAAGTACGCCGTTGGCGGGGTGACGGCGCTGGCGCTCTTCAATATGCTCAAGCCCAACTACGCGCTGGCGGAACAGGTGAAATTTACCGATCCCGATATATTGCCTGAATATATTCATTATCCGTCACCAAACGGTCATGGCAGCGTGCGCGGCTATCTGGTGAAGCCGGTCAACACAACGGGCAAGGTATCAGTCGTGGTGGTGGTACATGAGAACCGGGGGCTGAATCCTTATATTGAAGATGTTGCAAGGCGGGTAGCAAAAGCGGGCTACATTGCGCTGGCACCCGACGGTTTAAGCTCGGTAGGTGGCTATCCAGGAAACGATGAAGAAGGGAAGGTCTTGCAGCAGAAAGTGGATCCGACAAAGCTGATGAATGACTTTTTCGCTGCCGTCGAGTTTATGAAGCAACACCCGGACGCCAGCGGGAAAGTGGGGATCACCGGATTTTGTTACGGCGGTGGCGTCTCAAATGCCGCTGCCGTGGCCTATCCTGAACTGGCGTGTGCGGTGCCGTTTTATGGTCGCCAGCCTGCCGCTGCGGATGTGCCGAAGATAAAAGCGCCGATCCTGCTGCACTACGCGGCGCTGGATAAAAATATCAATGAAGGCTGGCCCGCCTATGAAGCCGCGCTGAAGGCCAACAATAAGGTCTATGAAGCCTGGATCTATCCCGGTGTAAACCACGGATTTCATAATGATTCCACACCGCGATATGACGAGGCTGCCGCCGAATTAGCATGGAAACGAACGTTGGGATGGTTTGATAAATATTTATGATAAAAAAAAGGAAAATAAACGATTGATTAATACTGATGGCATTTTTCATTATCTTTTATATGTATACAGCGACCAGGGATATTGTTTGCGAGAGTAAAAAAACTAAAAGTAAGTATATATTCTTCACTCTTTGCCGATAACGAAGGTGAGTCTCGCCAGATGGCGAATCCCTTTAATATGGCAAGGATATATCTATGCGACTTTTGCAAAACTTCACCATTCGTCTTGTCATGCTGACAATACTGGGCGTCTTTTGTCTTCTCTGGTCAGGAGTGGGATTATATAGCGTTCACGCGCTGTCAAAAGTGTCAGAAGGCAACGAAGTCGATCGCCATCTTGTTCGCCAGATGACGGTGCTCAGCCAGGGCAACGATCAATATTTCCGCTTTGTTACCCGCCTCAGTCGTGCGATGGAGTTGAAAGCCAGCGGCGGCACGCCGGATTTCGCTCCCGTGCAGCAGGCGCTGGATAACATGAGCAAAAAGTTGCATGAAATGAAAACGCTCTCGCCAGGGCCGATGGATCCTGAGGTTGCCGCTGCGGTGCTGGCGAGCTGGCAGGATCTGCTCGATAAAGGCGTCACGCCGCAAATGCAACTGGCGCAGCAGGGCACGCAGAGTGCATGGAGTGAGCAGGCGAATAATGTGACGCCTGCGTTGAGCCGGGCGTTTGGTGCCAGTGCAGAACGCTTTAATAAGGCCGCAGGTGTGATGCTCGATCAAACCCGCGTCATGGTAGATGGCAAAACGTCGATCATCCGTACCCTAATCATTGGCGCGGTGATCCTGGGCATTGCAATTCTCTTCTTCACCGATCGCTATCTGGTGACCATGCTGGTGAAACCGCTGGCGCGGATCCGCCAACAGTTTCGCCAGATTGCTCAGGGCGATCTCAGTCAGCCGATTGACGATATTGGCCGCAACTGCGTCGGCCAATTAGTGCCTTTATTACGGGCGATGCAGGACAGTCTGCGCGACGCCGTGAATACTATCCGTTCTGGCAGCGATAATATCTGGCGCGGCGCCACTGAAATCTCCAGCGGCAACAACGATCTTTCATCGCGAACGGAAGAGCAGGCTGCGGCGCTGGAAGAGACGGCTGCCAGCATGGAGCAGCTCACCGCAACGGTGAAACTGAATGCGGATAACGCCCGTCAGGCAAGTCTTCTGGCTGATGCGGCATCACGCACGGCAGGAAAAGGCGGTTCGCTGGTGTCCGAAGTGGTCGAGACCATGGACGGAATTTCCGCCAGCTCGAAGCAGATTGCGGAAATTACGACCGTCATCAATAGCATTGCCTTCCAGACCAACATTCTTGCATTGAACGCTGCGGTCGAAGCGGCGCGTGCGGGTGAGCAAGGGCGTGGATTTGCCGTCGTCGCAGGTGAAGTGCGTAATCTGGCAAGCCGCAGTGCAAACGCGGCAAAAGAGATTGAAACACTGATTGCCGAATCCGTGCGCCGCGTCGACCACGGCGCGACGCTGGTGAAGGATACCGGCTCAACGATGGAGGCGCTCCTGCGTGGCGTGACGGAAGTGAACACCATCATGAAACAAATTGCCTCGGCGTCTGAAGAACAGAGCAAAGGGATTTCGCAGGTGGGCGTTGCGATTACTCAGATGGATGGCGTTACGCAGCAAAACGCCGCGCTGGTGGAGCAGGTTTCCGCCGCGGCTGCGGCGCTGGAGAGACAAACGGAAGATTTACAACGTTCTGTGCAACAGTTCCGGTTATCGCAAAATGACGCCCCCAGTCTCCCCGGAAAAGGTGCCGCTCCCGCCGGGCAGCGACGCCCGACTCCCACAGCGGCAGGCGATGAATGGGTGGCATTCTAAGGCCCAGTAAAAAGTCGCTGAACCCTCTGGCCTTTGCTTAAAATATCGCTATATAATTTATTGTATAGCGATTGAGGAGAGGTCATGAATAATCATTTTGGCAAGGGTCTGATGGCCGGATTAAACGCCACGCAGGCTGACAGCGCCCGAAACGTAGCGAAATTTTGTTCGGATTATAAACGTGGCTTCGTACTAGGATTCTCGCATCGCATGTTTGAAAAAACCGGCGACAGGCAACTCAGCGCCTGGGAAGCGGGGATCCTGACGCGTCGCTATGGGTTAGATAAAGAAATGGTGATGGATTTCTTTCGGGAAAATCAGTCCAGCATCACGATTCGTTTTTTTATGGCCGGCTATCGACTCGAAGGTTGATCCAAAGGGGGTATTATCTTGCTTTAATTAATTACACTACCGGCTATTCCCTTCGTTTTAGTATCCCCTCGCAGTATCATAGACTACATAACCATAACAAAAGTGTGGTAAATGGCGCACCGATCGCAGTTACGGTTTTGCGATTGATGCAAAATAAGAGCCAGGTCTTCGTAACGGAATAACTATAAAATGACTGGAGATAACACTCTCATCAATTCCCATGGCGTCAACCGCCGTGATTTCATGAAGCTTTGTGCAGCACTCGCCGCCACAATGGGGCTCAGCAGCAAAGCCGCCGCCGAAATGGCTGAGTCGGTATCCCGTCCGCAGCGCCCGCCGGTTGTCTGGATTGGTGCTCAGGAATGCACGGGCTGTACCGAATCCCTGCTTCGCGCGACCCACCCTACGGTAGAAAACCTTGTCCTGGAGACCATCTCTCTGGAATACCATGAGGTGCTTTCCGCCGCCTTCGGCCACCAGGTTGAAGAGAACAAACACAATGCGCTCGAGAAATACAAAGGGCAGTATGTGTTGGTCGTTGATGGTTCCATCCCGCTAAAAGATAACGGTATTTACTGCATGGTTGCCGGTGAGCCCATTGTGGATCATATCCGCAAAGCGGCAGAAGGCGCGGCGGCAATTATCGCTATCGGTTCCTGCGCTGCATGGGGCGGCGTCGCCGCTGCTGGCGTGAACCCGACCGGTGCGGTTGGCCTGCAGGAAGTTCTGCCGGGTAAAACCATCATCAACATTCCGGGCTGTCCGCCGAACCCGCATAACTTCCTGGCGACCGTCGCCCATATCATCACCTGGGGCAAGCCACCGAAGCTGGATGCGAAAAACCGTCCGACCTTCGCTTATGGCCGCCTGATTCACGAGCACTGCGAACGTCGTCCGCACTTCGATGCGGGTCGCTTTGCGAAAGAGTTCGGCGATGAAGGTCACCGCGAAGGCTGGTGCCTCTACCACCTCGGCTGTAAAGGGCCTGAGACCTGGGGCAACTGCTCCACACTGCAATTCTGCGACGTTGGCGGCGTCTGGCCGGTGGCGATTGGTCACCCATGCTACGGCTGCAACGAAGAAGGCGTTGGTTTCCATAAGGGCATTCACCAACTTGCTCACGTGGAAAATCAGACACCTCGTTCCGAAAAACCTGATGTGAACATGAAAGAGGGCGGCAACATTTCTGCCGGCGCTATTGGGTTGCTTGGCGGCGTTGTCGGTCTGGTAGCCGGCGTCAGCGTGATGGCGGTACGTGAACTGGGGCGTCAGCAAAAGAAAGATAACGCTGACTCACGGGGAGAATAACCGTGAACAGACGTAACTTTATCAAAGCAGCCTCCGGCGGGGCGTTGCTGTTAGGCGCTGCGCCGTCTATCAGCCACGCGGCTGCAGAAAATCGCCCGCCCATCCCCGGTTCTCTGGGTATGTTGTATGACTCGACGCTGTGCGTGGGCTGTCAGGCCTGTGTGACCAAGTGTCAGGATATCAACTTCCCGGCGCGTAACCCGGAAGGGGAGCAGACCTGGTCGAACAACGACAAACTGTCGCCGTACACCAATAACATCATTCAGGTGTGGCGTAGCGGTACAGGCGTGAATAAAGATCAGGAAGAGAACGGCTATGCATACATCAAGAAACAGTGTATGCACTGCGTCGATCCCAACTGCGTTTCCGTCTGCCCGGTTTCCGCACTGAAAAAAGATCCGAAAACCGGCATCGTTCATTACAACAAAGACGTTTGTACCGGCTGCCGTTACTGCATGGTTGCCTGTCCGTACAACGTGCCGAAGTATGACTACAACAACCCGTTTGGTGCGCTTCACAAATGTGAATTGTGTAACCAGAAAGGCGTTGAGCGTCTCGATAAGGGCGGCTTGCCGGGCTGTGTTGAGGTTTGTCCTGCCGGTGCGGTCATTTTTGGTACCCGTGAAGAGTTGATGGCCGAGGCGCAAAAGCGTCTGGCGCTGAAGCCTGGCAGCGAATACCACTATCCGCGTCAAACCCTGAAAACGGGCGATACCTACGTGCATACTGTGCCGAAGTACTATCCACATCTTTACGGTGAAAAAGAGGGCGGTGGGACTCAGGTGCTGGTACTGACCGGGGTGCCTTACGAGAATCTGGATCTGCCGAAGCTGGATGAGATTTCAACCGGCGCGCGTTCCGAACATGTTCAACACACCCTGTATAAAGGCATGATGCTACCACTGGCCGTGCTGGCGGGCTTGACCGTGCTGGTTCGTCGTAATACCAAAAACGACCATCACGACGGAGGAGACGATCATGAGTCATGATCCTAAACCGCTGGGCGGCAAAATTATCAGCAAACCGGTCATCATCTTCGGGCCGTTAATCATCCTCTGTATGCTCCTGATCGTGAAGCGTCTGGTATTTGGATTGGGGTCTGTCTCCGATCTGAACGGCGGTTTCCCATGGGGCGTCTGGATTGCCTTTGACCTGTTAATCGGCACCGGCTTTGCCTGTGGCGGTTGGGCGCTGGCATGGGCGGTGTATGTCTTCAACCGGGGACAATACCATCCGCTGGTGCGTCCGGCGCTGCTGGCGAGTCTGTTTGGTTATTCTCTGGGTGGCTTGTCGATTACCATTGATGTGGGTCGTTACTGGAACCTGCCGTACTTCTACATTCCGGGTCACTTCAACGTGAACTCGGTTCTGTTCGAGACGGCGGTCTGTATGACCATCTACATTGGGGTGATGGCGCTGGAATTTGCCCCTGCGTTGTTTGAACGTCTGGGCTGGAAGGTGTCGCTGAAACGCCTGAATAAGCTGATGTTCTTCATCATCGCTCTCGGAGCGCTGTTGCCGACCATGCACCAGTCCTCAATGGGCTCTCTGATGATCTCGGCAGGCTACAAGGTGCATCCGCTGTGGCAAAGCTATGAAATGCTGCCGCTGTTCTCGGTATTGACCGCCTTTATTATGGGCTTCTCGATCGTCATCTTCGAAGGCTCTCTGGTTCAGGCTGGCCTGAGAGGAAAAGGCCCGGATGAGAAGAACCTGTTCATCAAGTTGACGAACACCATCAGCGTGATGTTGGCGATTTTTGTCGTGCTGCGCTTTGGTGAGCTGGTTTACCGGGGCAAGCTGTCGTATGCCTTTGCAGGCGATTTCTACTCAGCAATGTTCTGGCTTGAAGTCGTGCTGATGGTCTTCCCGCTGGTCGTCCTGCGCGTTGCTAAATGGCGTAATGATTCACGCATGTTGTACCTGTCTGCGCTCAGCGCGCTGCTGGGTTGTGCGACATGGCGTCTGTCCTATTCGCTGGTGGCATTTAATCCAGGCGGCGGTTACCACTACTTCCCAACCTGGGAAGAACTGTTGATTTCTATTGGTTTTGTGGCTATTGAGATTTGCGCTTACATCGTACTCATTCGTCTACTGCCGATACTTCCTCCTTTAAAACAAAACGATCACAATCGTCATGAGGCGAGCAAAGCATGAGCCAGAGAATTACTATTGATCCCGTAACCCGTATTGAGGGGCACTTACGTATCGATTGCGAAATCGAAAACGGCGTTGTATCAAAAGCATGGGCCTCCGGTACCATGTGGCGCGGCATGGAAGAGATCGTGAAAAATCGCGATCCGCGTGATGCGTGGATGATTGTGCAACGTATTTGCGGTGTTTGTACGACTACGCACGCGATCTCCTCGGTTCGTGCGGCAGAAAGCGCGCTGAACATTGACGTTCCGGTTAACGCACAATACATCCGTAACATCATTCTTTCAGCGCATACCACTCATGACCATATCGTTCACTTCTATCAGCTTTCGGCGCTGGACTGGGTGGATATTACCTCGGCGCTGAAAGCCGATCCGGCAAAAGCGTCAGCGATGCTGAACGGCGTGTCGACCTGGCATCTGAACAGCGCGGAAGAGTTCACGAAAGTTCAGAACAAGATCAAAGACCTGGTCGCCAGCGGCCAGTTGGGGATTTTCGCCAACGGTTACTGGGGACATCCGGCGATGAAACTGCCGCCGGAAGTGAACCTGATTGCGGTAGCTCACTATCTGCAGGCGCTGGAATGCCAGCGTGATGCTAACCGCGTGGTGGCACTGCTGGGCGGTAAAACGCCGCACATCCAGAACCTGGCGGTGGGTGGCGTTGCCAACCCGATCAACCTCGACGGTCTGGGCGTACTGAACCTGGAACGCCTGATGTACATCAAGTCCTTCATCGACAAGCTGAGCGACTTTGTTGAACAGGTGTACAAGGTCGATACTGCGGTTATCGCCGCGTTCTATCCAGAATGGCTGGAGCGCGGTAAGGGGGCGGTTAACTATCTGGCTGCACCGGAATTCCCGACCGACGGTAAAAACGGCAGCTTCCTGTTCCCTGGCGGTTATATTGAGAATGCCGATCTGGCGAGCTATCGTCCGATCTCCTCTCACTCCGACGAGTACCTGATCAAAGGGATCCAGGAGAGCGCCAAACATGCCTGGTATAAAGACGAAGCTCCGCAGGCACCGTGGGAAGGGACGACCATTCCGGAATATAACGGCTGGTCGGATGATGGCAAATATTCATGGGTGAAATCTCCGACCTTCTACGGTAAAACCGTCGAAGTGGGGCCGCTGGCGAATATGCTGGTTAAACTGGCGTCCGGACGTGAGGCCACGAAAGCGAAACTGAATGAAATCATCGCGATTTATCAGAAGCTGACGGGCAAAACGCTGGAAGTGGCGCAGTTGCACTCTACGCTGGGGCGTATTATTGGTCGTACCGTTCACTGCTGTGAACTACAGGGTATCCTGCAGAATCAGTACAGCGCGCTGATTGCTAATATCGGCAAAGGTGACCACACCACGTTCGTGAAACCGAATATTCCGGCGACAGGCGAATTTAAAGGTGTGGGTTTCCTTGAAGCACCGCGCGGGATGCTTTCTCACTGGATGGTGATTAAAGACGGTATCATCAGTAACTATCAGGCGGTTGTACCGTCAACCTGGAACTCCGGCCCGCGTAACTTCAACGATGACGTCGGTCCGTACGAACAGTCGCTGGTAGGTACGCCGATTGCCGATCCGGAAAAACCGCTTGAAGTAGTACGTACTATTCACTCCTTCGATCCTTGTATGGCGTGTGCGGTACACGTTGTTGACGCTGACGGGAACGAAGTTGTCTCTGTGAAGGTTCTGTAATGCGGATTTTAGTCTTAGGGGTCGGCAATATTTTGCTGACCGATGAAGCCATCGGCGTTCGTATCGTTGAAGCCTTAGAGCAGCGATATGAATTGCCGGATTTCGTTGAAATCCTCGATGGCGGTACGGCGGGTATGGAGTTGCTCGGCGACATGGCGAACCGGGATCATCTGATCATCGCGGACGCCATTGTCTCGAGAAAAAACACCCCGGGTACGATCATGGTCTTGCGGGATGATGAAGTGCCGGCGCTGTTTACCAACAAAATCTCCCCGCATCAATTGGGCCTGGCCGACGTTCTGTCGGCCCTTCGCTTTACCGGCGAGTTTCCGAAAAAACTGACGCTAATTGGCGTCATTCCGGAATCGCTGGAGCCGAACATTGGTTTAACGCCAACGGTTGAAGCGATGATTGAACCTGCGCTTGCGCAGGTTCTGGCTGCGCTGCGTGAGTCGGGCGTTGAAGCGATCCCTCGGGAGGCGACGCATGTCTGAGGAGATTTCCGGGTTCCAGACTGCTCCGAAAGCACAGGTTCAGGCTGCGTTTGAAGCGATTGCACAGCGTTCAATGCACGATCTGTCCTTTCTGCATCCTGATATGCCAGTGTATGTCTCTGACTTTACATTGTTTGAAGGGCAGTGGACGGGATGTGTGATTACGCCGTGGATGCTGAGCGCGCTGATTTTCCCCGGACCAGACCAGCTCTGGCCAGTGCGTAAAGTCAGTGAAAAGCTTGGGTTGCGTCTGCCGTATGGCACGATGACATTCACGGTGGGCGAACTGGATGGTGTATCGCAATACCTCTCCTGCTCGCTGATGTCACCGCTCAATCACAGTATGTCGTCTGAAGAGGGCGTACGTCTGGCTGATGACTGCGCGCGAATGTTGTTGTCGCTGCCGGTCAGCGATCCGGATGCGCCGCAGACAAGCCGTCGCGCGCTGCTGTTCGGGCGTCGGGGTTTGCATAATGCATGAGCTGTCTCTTTGCCAGAGTGCGGTTGAAATCATTCAACAGCAGGCTGAACAGCATGGCGTAAAGCGCGTCACCGGCGTGTGGCTGGAGATTGGCGCGCTGTCCTGTGTTGAAGAGAGCGCGGTACGTTTTAGTTTTGATATTGTCTGCCAGGGGACGGTGGCGCAAGGCTGTGAATTGCACATCGATTACAAACCGGCGCAGGCATGGTGCTGGGATTGCAGTCAGGCGGTTGAAATCACCCAACACGATGCGCAATGTCCGCGTTGTCATGGCGACCGACTGCGTGTTGATACCGGCGATTCGCTGAAAGTGAAAAGTATTGAAGTTGAATAACCCATGATGTGACATGGGGCGGAGTCAGACATGTGTATAGGCGTTCCAGGCCAGGTTCTGGCCGTCGGTGAAGATATTCACCAGCTTGCGCAGGTGGAAGTGTGCGGCATCAAGCGTGATGTGAATATTGCGCTGATTTGTGAAGGCAGTCCTGCGGAACTGGTCGGGCAGTGGGTGTTAGTGCATGTGGGGTTTGCGATGAGCATCATCGATGAAGAAGAAGCCAAAGCCACGCTGGATGCACTACGCCGTATGGAGTACGACGTCACCAGCGCATGAGAGTGAATGCCGGATAGGTTCTGTCCGGCATTGTCCGGCATTTTTTAGCGTTAATTCTGGCGCTTATCTTCGGTATTGGTCTCGAAATCGCTGGCATCATGACGTTCATGAAGCTGCTCATTCAACGGTCCGTTGGTCCGGTTCACGATTCGCCCGCGTTTAACTGCCGGACGTTCCGCTATCTCTTTTGCCCAACGCTGCACATTTTTATAGTTGCCCGCATCAAGGAATTCTGCCGCATCGTACACATTGCCCAGCACCACGTTGCCAAACCACGGCCAGATAGCCATATCGGCAATGGTGTACTCATCGCCTGCCACGTAAGCGTTATTCGCCAGCTGTTTATCCAGCACGTCCAGCAGGCGTTTGGCTTCCATCGTAAAGCGGTTGATCGCGTACTCAATCTTCACCGGCGCGTAGTGGTAGAAATGACCGAAACCACCGCCGAAGAAGGGCGCTGCACCCTGCAGCCAGAACAGCCAGTTCAATGTCTCTGTACGTTTTGCTAAATCCTGTGGCAGGAAATAACCATATTTTTCTGCCAGATATAGCAGGATCGAGCCCGACTCAAACACACGCACCGGTGGATTTTGCGAATGATCGCGCAATGCCGGGATCTTCGAGTTGGGATTCACCTCCACAAAGCCGCTGGAGAACTGATCCCCTTCGCCAATGCGAATCAGCCAGGCATCATATTCCGCACCGCTCACTCCCTGCGCGAGCAGCTCTTCCAGCATAATCGTCACTTTCTGACCGTTCGGCGTACCCAGTGAATAGAGCTGAAGCGGATGTTTACCGACCGGCAGCGTTTTGTCGTGCGTCGGACCGGAGACAGGACGGTTGATGTTGGCGAACGCACCGCCATTGGATTTTTCCCACGTCCAGACTTTCGCGGGCTGATAAGTGTTATCTGACATGTTGACCTGCCTTCTGAGTGGTTGTGTTGAAGCAGTGTAGCAGGTCGCCATCCGTACCTTTAACAGATCGGCACATTTACACCTGTCTATTTTTCGTTGTTGCGCACGCACCCGCTGCGTTGAGGTGTATGATGGTCGGCGGTGTAGGGCAGGCAAGCAGAAGCTGCCCAGCTGTATAGTTTTGAGGTAAGGTGCATGAGCAAAGGAACGACCAGTCAGGATGCCCCGTTCGGGACATTATTGGGCTATGCCCCCGGTGGTGTAGCGATCTACTCTTCAGATTACAGCTCCCTCGACCCGCGGGACTATGACGATGACGCCGCGTTTCGCAGCTATATCGACAACGAATACATGGGCCACAAATGGCAGTGCGTCGAATTCGCGCGTCGTTTCCTCTTCCTGAATTATGGTGCGGTGTTCACCGATGTCGGCATGGCGTGGGAGATTTTCTCGTTGCGTTTCCTGCGCGAAGTGGTGAACGACAACATTCTGCCGCTACAGGCGTTTCCTAACGGGTCGCCTCGCGCACCGGTCGCCGGGGCGCTGCTGATCTGGCAGAAAGGCGGAGAATTTAAAGACACCGGCCATGTCGCGATTATCACTCAATTGCTGGATAACAAAATCCGCATTGCCGAGCAGAACGTCATTCACACGCCGCTTCCTCCCGGACAGCAGTGGACGCGTGAGCTGGAGATGGTGGTGGAAAATGGCTGCTATACCCTGAAAGACACCTTTGACGACACTACTATTCTGGGCTGGATGATCCAGACCGACGATACCCGGCACAGCCTGCCACAGCCGGAGATCGCCAATGATTCGCTGAAGATTGGCGCGGCAAGACTGGAAGAAAACGGCCAGTTTGACGGTAAATGGCTGGATGAACAGGATCCGCTGCAAAAAGCCTATGTGACAGCGAACGGTCACGTGATCAATCAGGATCCGTATCAGTATTTCACGATGACCGAGAGTGCCGAACAGGAGTTGATCAAAGCGACCAACGAGTTGCATCTGATGTATCTGCACGCTACAGACAAGGTGCTGAAAGACGACAATCTGCTGGCGCTGTTCGACATTCCCAAAATCCTCTGGCCGCGTTTGCGCCTCTCCTGGCAGCGCCGTCGCCACCATATGATCACCGGTCGTATGGATTTCTGCATGGATGAGCGCGGGCTGAAGGTGTACGAATACAACGCCGATTCCGCGTCGTGCCATACCGAAGCGGGGCTGATCCTCGAACGCTGGGCGGAGCAGGGCTATACCGGTAAAGGACATAACCCGGCGGAAGGCCTGATCAATGAGCTGGCGGGGGCCTGGAAACACAGCCACGCACGTCCATTCGTGCACATCATGCAGGATAAGGATATTGAGGAGAACTATCATGCCCAGTTTATGCAGCAGGCGCTGCATCAGGCCGGGTTTGAAAGTAAGATCCTGCGTGGGCTGGATGAACTGCGCTGGGACGATGCCGGACAACTCATTGACGGTGACGGACGCCTGGTGAACTGCGTCTGGAAAACCTGGGCATGGGAAACGGCGATTGAGCAGGTGCGTGAAGTCAGCGAAACCGAGTATGCCGCCGTGCCGATTCGTACCGGACATACCCATCAGGATGTGCGGTTGATCGATGTGCTACTGCGCCCGGAAGTGCTGGTCTTTGAGCCGCTGTGGACGGTGATCCCGGGTAACAAAGCGATCCTGCCGATCCTGTGGCAACTTTTCCCGCACCACCGCTATCTGCTGGATACCGATTTTGTCGTCAATGATGAACTGGCACAAACCGGTTATGCGGTGAAACCGATTGCGGGTCGCTGTGGCAGCAATATCGACCTGGTCAGCCATCAGGAAGAACTGCTGGACAAAACCAGCGGGAAATTTGCTGCACAGAAGAACATTTATCAGCAGCTTTGGTGTCTGCCAAACGTTGCCGGTAAGTATATTCAGGTGTGCACTTTTACCGTTGGCGGCAACTACGGCGGCACCTGCCTGCGTGGCGACGAATCGCTGGTTATTAAGAAAGAGAGCGACATTGAACCGTTGATTGTGGTGAAGGGATGAGCTCTCAGCAGGATACGGTTATAGCCGGGCATGTTTCTAAAGCCGAAAGCTGACCGATGCAGTCGATGTGTAAAAATCCGTAATCTCCCAGGGATTACGGATTTTTTTGCTTCTCAACCTGGTTCTCAGTACTGTCGATTTGCGGTTGTTGTGGCACACTAATTTTGTCATCTGAATAATACTTTCCTAACCTTTGGTTTTTCAAAAACCATAATCTGCTCTCTTTATTATCCAGAAGGTATTTGGTCATAGACGATGTTTAGTTATTAAGTTGGGTAGTGGAATTGTAATGACGCAGTAGGCTGTTTAATGTGAAAGAGAATGCTTAACGCACTCTTCTAAATACCACAGTATCCAGACAGATAAAATTTCTTCTCACTGTTTCTTGCCCTGATGGTGATGCTTAATTTGACATCGTTACCTTCTTCTTCCATATTTGATTTTTGTAATGAAGATTGTATCGTCGTAATCGAAATATCATTGTTTTTGAAAGTAGATGTGGTTTTATCTGATTGTGTCCGCTTTAATGTTAACATTTTGCCATTCAGTTTTATACTTGCTTTTTCTGAGAATTTTATCTTAACAGTATCATGAACAAAATCAGCTAAATAGCTTAAGTCATATGCCGTAGTATCTGTCCACGTTGTATGCCATTCTTTAGTATTTAAAGGATTTTTCATTAAAATATCTGCATACGCTCTGTCAGCATCTAATCTTTCTGTAAACCCACATTGAACAATTGATGCCAGCTTTAACGGTTTTATTCTTGTCGAGTCAGTTTTTAGAACTGGACTTTTTTAAGGCATAGAGCAAATGCGCATGACCATTTTTTGTACTCTGTATTATCGTGTCAGGCTTCGGTAAACCTACAAGATCCCAGACGATTGCGCCATTATCATGGTCTATGTCGAAAACAAAACCATTCACAAACCATCTGTTATTAAACCCTATATATATTTTTAATAACGCCCTTTCTTTTAGGTTTCTATATATACCATCATTGAAGTCATCGCAGCATAATGCGTATTTTTGTATTTGACTTTTATAGTTTTCCATATTAAAGATATTATCTTCAAACAACATTTTTACCTTCCTTCAGTGCTCCTTTTTGTAATTGTTTGGCGGCTATCAAAACAGGAGCTTTATTTTTATATTTATGCTCGTTAATAAATCAATAATACATTTAAAGTTTTTGTCAAGTGACTAAAAGCCATATCAGATATTGTGTGTTATTTGGTTGTAAATGTTATTCAGTGAGGCTATCTTTATAGTCTAAAGATACGTTATGGTTATGGTACTAATAAGAAATAAAGTAAAACTAGATCTGTAAAAATTAATATTTATTATCTTGACAAGAAGATGTGTGCATATGTTATATAGTCTCAAAGACACTAAAATTTGTGCAATATGAATACTTCGAGGTTGGCTCACACATGGATAACTTACTCCTTAAAAGATACCGCGAATATGCTCATACCGAGGAAGCCTGTGCAATCCTCTTTGTGAAAAAAAATTTGGCTCAATCAAAAGGATATTGGATAGACATATCTAACTGTCGACGCTATGAGATGTCATTAGACGATCTGCACTTCAAGTTTGTCACGGGTGGGCTATACAAGAGGAAAATTCACCCACAATATCCACCGAAATCTTCATACATCATAAATAGCAGGTTTGATGAGCATAGCTATTACTTGATGGTTCGCGCCTTAACATGGGAAACCGCGCACAAAGACATAGAGCAACAAAAATCTAAGCGCGTAAAGCCATTAAAGTTCGAGATAACAGGAGTCAGTTATGATAAGAACAAAGATAAAAAAGGATATTTCCGAGACGACGCGCCGGAAGAAATCAAGGTACTTGCGGAAAACCTAAATGACAGGACTAATCCACTTTGGGATATAGCTATACAATATATAAATGAACCAGAGTTCGTTTATGAAGTCCGGCAAGTGAGACTCATTGATCGATAAACAAATATTCTCGCGCCATGAAAAAAATAAAAATCTTTCTAACAGGGTGATGGCCCACTACGTGAACCATCATCCATTACAAGTTTATACTGTAAGTATCCCGCATAATCGTGCCATTCACATTTAGAGATCCTCCGGCATAATCAATCTGCCAACAAAGGAGATCGCTATGCGTAAAGCCCGTTTTACTGAGCATCAGATCATTGCCGTCATTAAATCGGTTGAAGCCGGACGAACTGTTAAGGATGTCTGCCGGGAGGCCGGTATATCTGAAGCCACCTACTACAACTGGAAGTCCAGATACGGCGGCATGGAGGCTTCTGATATTAAAAAGATCAAGGATCTTGAGGACGAGAATCGGCGTCTCAAACAGATGTTTGCCGACCTGAGCCTTGAGAACCGGGCGCTGAAAGATGTTATCGAAAAAAAGCTTTAAAGCCAGCCTTTAAGCGTGAGCTGGTCACTCATCTGATAATGACATCTGGACTCAGTATCCGTCAGGCCTGCCGGAGTCTGAACCTGAGCAGAACGGTTTACCATTACCGTCCGGATACCACGCGTGACGAACCCGTTATTGTCGCGTTGCAGGCAATGGCAGAGCGATACCCACGGTACGGTTTTCCAAAACTTTTCCAGGTTCTGCGGCGGCAGGGATACCCGTGGAATCACAAAAGGATCCATCGTATTTATTGTCTGCTGAAACTGAATTTTCGCCGTAAAGGCAAACAACGGTTGCCAGTACGTAATCCCTCGCCACTGGCCACACCGGAAGCGCTGAACCAGAGCTGGTCTGTCGATTTTATGCATGATGCCCTGGTCTGTGGCTGTCGTTTTCGCACGTTCAATGTCGTTGATGACTTTAACCGTGAGGCGTTGTCGATTGAAATCGATCTGAATCTGCAGCTCTGCGCGTCGTCCGGGTACTCGACAGGATCGCGGCAAATCGCGGCTATCCGGTCATGCTACGCATGGATAATGGTCCGGAATTTATCTCACTTGTACTGGCTGAATGGGCAGAGCAACATGCAGTAAAACTGGAATTTATTCAGCCGGGTAAGCCGACGCAGAATGCTTTTATTGAGCGCTTTAACCGAACATACCGTACAGAAATACTCGATTTTTATCTGTTCAGAACGCTGAATGAAGTGCGGGAAATCACGGAAAGATGGGTGTCAGAATATAACTGTGAACGCCCTCATCAATTACTGAACAATATGACGCCGGAGGAATATCGGCAACACAATCATTTGGCCGGGATCTCAAAAAATGCCTGGAACTAAAACGGGTCTATTTACAGATCAGCATTTAAACTAAGAGTTTTTAAACCGCGATAAAAGAGGCTTTAAGCCTCTTTTATTGTTTTCGGTGAACAGTTAATTTATTTTGGAAAAATCAAACGGCATAATATGATTTTCTTTGTTTGCCAACGCTCACTGACAGACATTTTTTTGTGCCAGTCCCGTGCCACTGCCTCAAACGTAAAATCTCCGCGCTCCTCAGCTTTTACAGCTTTTACAGCTTTTTTTGCTGCAACGGGTCAACTTCAACTCCATTAGCTAACAGAGATTTCATCTCTAAGAGGCTTGTACGAGCTTCTGAGAGCGATACAGAAGGGTAGGTGCCAATTGAGAAGACCTTTTGCTTACCATCGAAGCGATAAGCCGCTTGCCAGTATTTGGAACCGTTGGGATGCACCAGCAGATAAAGCCCCTTACCATCTGATAGCTTGATCTGCTTGTCGGAAGGCTTGGCGCTTTTTACAGCAATATCAGTTAAGCGCATGATAAGCCCCCTTGTGCAAATGTTGGTAAAAATCTCATCGAACTGAAATTTCCAGCATTTTTACCAACAAATAAGGGGCGCTGCCAGTAGATTTTAACGGACAGTAGTAGACAACCAGAAGGGGATAACTTGTTGACTTTATAAAGCAAAACGGACGTCAGTAGACGTCCGTTTCTAAATAAGTGGTGCCCGGACTCGGGAACATTCAGTTACTTACCAATTTGATTTCCATCATAAATTCTTCTGCTATCTATTGTCAAGACCCGGAGGGTGACCCTCATTTCTGCTTGTAAATCAAAATACTGTACCAGAGTGGGGAGGTACGGGTTGGTTCGATCCTTTAGTTCGATTCCTTCAGTAGCATTGTGATGTTGATTGTGCTGCGAATTAAGGATGCAGTATATTTATTTTCTGTATTCATATTTATCAGGGGAAAACCTGTCCAACTTAAACTGAGGAGATACAATCCATGTTGGAAGGCTTTGCTCCTGATTACATAATCTTAATTGTGTAACATCATACGAGCGATCTTCTCTAGCAGAGAGCTTTGACTGACTTCATGGTGGCGTATCAGGTCATAAGTAAACGTGCGCAACAATAATTCTGTAGCAGGTTCTGCCATGACTTTTATGGCAGAACCTTCAAAATCTTTTGCCATCAGATTATACACTAGTACTGCTTTGTCCATGTTTTGATTTGGCTGATTGCTACGAGTACAAAACAAATTTGCGCTATAGCCATTATCTTCAATAAACAGTTGCTGGTACTGATTTGGGCGGTGACCTTTTGGCTTGGGAGTAAGGTAGTAAGGAAGGAATGTCTCATCAGCGGCGCCTCGCTTATTTAACACACCATTATTGAACTCTGCTGCCTGTAGGGAACAGCGATCCGCTGCACCTATTAAGCGTGGAACGCGGCTTGTGTTATAGCGCCACAGGACAACATTACGTTGATGATCGATAAGAAAAAAGTCGTTGTCTCTGACTTGCTCTACACATGCCTGCGTCATACCAGAGACGGCGTGGCGTAGTTCCTGTTCCCGTTCATAAAGCTTAGGCATTTGGATCGTCAGTGTGCCATTTTTAATTTCTATGGGCGTAACAGCAGCATAAAAGGCTTTTTGTCTACGCCGTTTTTCCCACGGACAACGGGTTGCTACTAACGTAAAATAGCCATCAGCTACTTGGAGTCCCGATATCTTACCCACTCCTCGTATTGCTTCTTTGAGCCAAAGTTCGCTGCGGAGCATTGCTAACTTGGACGGTTCTATCTTTTTTAATATTTTCCGAGTAATTCCTGTTTCAGGATCTTTTTGGGAGCGTAGTATTGAATCAACATTACATCCTTGAATGACGCGTTTATAATTTTCATTAAAATCTAATATGAAGTCGACTTTAAGCTTAGAGTAATAATCCAGTTGTTCATATTTACCCTGTTTTGCAAGGTCGAGAGCCTGCCAGGTTGAATCGCCACGGGTTTAACAGACACCTCAGAGTCATTTAAGATGGCTTAAAGAGAGGTGCCCATGAGCGGTAAGCGTTATCCCGAAGAGTTTAAAATTGAAGCAGTCAAACAGGTTGTTGATCGCGGTTATTCTGTTGCCAGCGTTGCAACACGTCTCGATATCACCACCCACAGCCTTTACGCCTGGATAAAGAAGTACGGTCCAGATTCTTCCACTAATAAAGAAGAGTCAGATGCTCAGGCCGAGATCCGCCGTCTCCAGAAAGAGCTGAAGCGGGTTACCGACGAACGGGACATATTAAAAAAAGCCGCGGCGTACTTCGCAAAGCTGTCCGACTGAGGTACGCCTTTATCCGTGACAACACCTGTTGCTGGCCTGTTCGCCTGCTCTGTCGGGTGCTGGATGTTCATCCCAGTGGTTTTTACGCCTGGCTTCAGCAGCCGCATTCACAACGCCATCAGGCAGACCTGAGGCTGACAGGGCAGATTAAACAGTTCTGGCTGGAATCGGGATGCGTCTATGGTTATCGCAAAATCCATTTGGATCTGCGGGACAGCGGGCAACAGTGCGGAGTGAACAGAGTCTGGCGACTGATGAAACGTGTCGGGATAAAGGCTCAGGTCGGATACCGGAGCCCGCGGGCACGTAAAGGCGAGGCCAGTATCGTGTCGCCCAACAGGCTCCAGCGACAGTTCAATCCGGATGCTCCGGATGAGAGTTGGGTAACGGACATAACCTACATCAGGACCCACGAAGGCTGGCTGTATCTTGCCGTGGTTGTTGATCTGTTCTCACGCAAAATTATCGGCTGGTCCATACAATCCCGGATGACAAAGGACATTGTCCTGAACGCACTGCTGATGGCTGTATGGCGGCGTAATCCCCAAAAACAGGTGCTGGTTCATTCGGATCAGGGCAGTCAGTACACAAGCCATGAGTGGCAGTCGTTCCTGAAATCACACGGCCTGGAGGGCAGCATGAGCCGTCGCGGTAACTGCCATGATAATGCGGTTGCAGAAAGCTTTTTCCAGTTGTTGAAACGTGAACGGATAAAGAAAAAAATCTACGGAACGCGGGAAGAAGCCCGCAGCGATATTTTTGATTACATCGAAATGTTTTATAACAGTAAGCGTCGGCATGGTTC
>NZ_JAOWCD010000082.1:0-42557 GCF_030337175.1 Citrobacter sp. Ca225
AAGCGGGAATAGCTCAGTTGGTAGAGCACGACCTTGCCAAGGTCGGGGTCGCGAGTTCGAGTCTCGTTTCCCGCTCCAAATTCTTATCTCCAGAAAATCAACCACAGTGCGTTTATGCGTTGGGGTCGTTTCGTTTTGTATCTGTCATACTCTTGTGAACAGAGTTATCCACAGCTTCGGATTTTTCTACGGAATATTCAAATACTTCGCTAAGTGAATAGTTTCTTTATAACTATCTGAAATCAAAGTTTAAATTAAGATTACAAATTGTTAATGCGATCACTTGACGATTTTTTCGTTCTTGAATAGCAATGTGTTTTTATTTTTATGCACAGCCTGTGGACGATTCAGGCGTCCCGTGGAAGTCCCTTTTCGATAGCATTAACCAGTCGCCTTTGCTTTGGTGATTGCACCTCGATCACGTCGGCGTTTCGCTTCGCGATCTGCTGCGCGACGGCCCACTCAATGTGTTCATCAAGAAGTGGGTGCTCACCCCGGCGGCTTTCCAGTGCGGAAAGGGCGGCGTCACTCCAGGGCGCATTACCGAGTGCTACCGCAATATTACGCAGCCAGCGCAGATGACCAATACGACGAATGGCTGACCCTTCTGTGACTTTTAAAAACCAGGCTTCATTTCTGGCGAACAGCTCTATCAACTCGGGCGCATGAAGCGGCTTACGGGGACTGAAATCGTCTTCGTCAGTCAGCTGCGAGTAGCGATTCCATGGGCAAATCAACTGGCAGTCATCACAACCGTAGATCCGGTTGCCCATCAATGGTCGCAGTGCTTCAGGGATTACGCCTTCCAGTTCGATGGTGAGGTAGGAGATGCAACGACGCGCATCCACCGTGTAGGGGGCGACAATCGCCCCGGTCGGACAGGTGGTGATGCAGGCGACGCACTTTCCGCATCCTTCCTCCACGGGAGCATCAACCGGCAGGGGCAAATCAATCAGTAACTCACCAAGAAAGAAAAACGACCCGGCCTCACGGTTGAGGATTAGTGAGTGCTTACCTGTCCATCCCAGACCGGCTTTTTCTGCCAGCGGGCGCTCAAGTATGGGCGCAGAGTCGACAAAAGGTCTAAAATTCAGCGAGACACAGTGCTGCTGAATCCTCTCACCCAGCTTTTTGAGGCGGTTGCGTAAAAGCTTATGGTAGTCGCGGCCCAGGGCATAGCGACTTATGTAACCCTGCGAGGGATTTTTCAGCGTCCGGGCAAACGCGGCGTGGGCGGGAAGATAGTTCATGCGCACGCTGATGACGCGAAGTGTGCCAGGCAGTAGCTCATGAGGACGCGCGCGCATCATGCCGTGGCGCGCCATCCAGTCCATTTCGCCGTGGTATTGTTTGTCCAGCCACGCTTGCAGTTTGGGTTCGGACTCGCTCAGGTCAGTATCGGTAATACCGACCTGCTGAAAGCCCAGTTCCAGCCCCCACTGCTTAATATTTTGCGCTAACTGATTGAGATTGAGGGGCTCTGACATGACGGACCATACAATGAAGAAAAACCCCATCAGTATACCACACTCCATCTGGCCCGCCGATGACATCAAACGGCTGGAGCGAGAAGCTGCTGACACGCTGGGGCTCACGTTGTTCGAACTGATGTTGCGAGCGGGCGAGGCGGTGTTTGACGTGGCGCGCGAGTCCCGGCCTTATGCCCGGCGCTGGTTGGTGCTCTGCGGTCACGGTAACAATGGTGGCGATGGCTATGTGGTGGCGAGGCTGGCGAAAGCAGCAGGGATTCTGGTCACCCTGGTAGCGCTGGAAAGCGATAAGCCGCTGCCCGAGGAGGCCGCACAGGCGCGGGAAGCCTGGCTGAATGCAGGAGGTGTGATCCATTCCCCGGCGATTGCCTGGCCGGAAAATATCGACCTGATTATTGATGCGCTTCTGGGGATCGGGTTAACCCAGGCGCCGCGCGAGCCGTTGTCTGAATTAATCGAACGGGCAAACGCCCACCCTGCGCCTGTTGTCTCAATAGACATTCCTTCCGGGTTGCTGGCACAAACGGGCGCGACGCCCGGTGCGGTCATCCGGGCCGAACGCACGGTCACCTTTATCGTCCTGAAACCCGGTCTGCTGACGGGGAAAGCCCGGGATGTGACCGGGCGCCTTCATTTTAATTCGCTGGGACTGGACGACTGGTTGGCAGGGCAGGACGCGCCGATTCAACGCTTTGACGCCTCACAACTTGCGCACTGGCTCTCTCCGCGTCGTGCAACGTCGCATAAAGGCGATCACGGTCGACTGGTGGTGATCGGCGGCGATCACGGCACGGCGGGAGCGATTCGACTGGCCGGTGAAGCGGCGCTGCGCGCCGGAGCGGGGCTGGTACGCGTGCTGACGCGCAGCGAAAATATCGCCCCGCTGCTGACCGCTCGTCCCGAACTGATGGTGCATGAACTGACGCCGCAGTCCCTTGATGAAAGCCTCGCATGGGCGGATGTCATCATCATTGGCCCTGGGCTCGGGCAGGCGGAATGGGGGAAGAAAGCGCTGCAAAAAGTCGAGAATTTCCGTAAACCGATGGTCTGGGACGCCGATGCGTTGAACCTGCTGGCAATCAATCCCGATAAACGTCACAATCGCGTCATCACACCGCATCCGGGAGAAGCCGCGCGGTTACTGGGGTGTTCTGTCGCAGAAATTGAAAGTGATCGCTTACATTCTGCACAGCGTCTGGTAAAACGTTACGGAGGCGTTGCGGTGTTGAAAGGGGCGGGAACGGTGGTTGCCGCACAACCGGAGGCGTTGGGAATTGCTGATGTCGGCAACGCAGGCATGGCCAGCGGCGGCATGGGCGATGTGCTTTCCGGTATTATTGGCGCATTGCTCGGACAGAAGTTTACCCCGTATGATGCAGCCTGTGCTGGCTGCGTGGCTCACGGTGCGGCGGCCGATGTTCTGGCGGCGCGTGCCGGTATGCGCGGCATGTTGGCAACCGATCTTTTTTCCACGCTACAGCGTATTGTTAACCCTGATGTGATTGACGTTTATCATGATGAATCGAGTAATTCCGCTACCTGACGAACAGGCAACATTAGACCTGGGACAACGGGTAGCCAAGGCCTGCAACGGCGCGACCGTGATCTATCTCTACGGTGATTTAGGCGCGGGTAAAACCACCTTTAGTCGGGGATTCCTGCAGGCGTTAGGCCATTCCGGTAATGTAAAAAGTCCAACCTATACGCTGGTCGAACCCTATTCTCTCGATAACCTGATGGTCTATCACTTCGATTTGTATCGTCTTGCCGATCCCGAGGAGCTCGAATTTATGGGGATCCGCGATTATTTCGCCAACGATGCCATTTGCCTGGTGGAATGGCCACAACAGGGTAAAGGTGTACTCCCGGACCCGGATGTCGAAATACACATAGATTACCAGGCGCAAGGTCGTGAGGCGCGCATCCGTGCTGTCTCCTCATCAGGTGATTCGTTGCTGGCGCGTTTAGCCGGTTAACCTTAAAGGTGGCGGGATGATTTATCGTATCAGAAATGGGTTGGTGGCCATGCTGGTTCTGCTGTGCGCGCAGGCCGGAGCCGCCAGCCTCTCCGACATCCAGGTCTCCAACGGCGATCGACAGGCGCGTATTACGCTCAGTTTTATTGGCGATCCCGATTATGCCTTTTCCCATGAAGGCAAACGTACCGTTGCGCTGGATATTAAGCAAACGGGGGTCATTCAGGGGCTTCCGCTGATGTTTAGCGGTAATAACCTGGTGAAGACCATTCGTTCCGGCACGGCGAAAGATCCACAGTCACTACGACTGATGGTGGATTTAACCGAAAACGGGAAAACCGAGGCGGTAAAACGGCAGAATGGCGGAAACTACACGGTAGTTTTTACCATTAACGCCGATACGCCTCCGCCACCCCCCCCCGCTCCAGTCGTCGCTAAACGCGTCGAAACGCCGGTGGTGGCGCCGCGTCCGACTGAACCTGCGCGAAATCCGTTTAAAACCAGCAACGATCGCACCACCGCCGTGATCAGCAGCAATACGGCGACGCGCCCGGCGGCCAGAGCGACATCCAGCAATGGTGACAAAGTGGTGATCGCCATTGATGCCGGGCACGGTGGGCAGGATCCCGGCGCGATCGGCCCCGGCGGTACGCGAGAGAAAAATGTCACTATCGCGGTGGCCCGTAAACTGCGCACGCTGCTTAATGATGATCCGATGTTTAAAGGCGTGTTAACCCGTGACGGGGATTATTTTATCTCTGTGATGGGGCGCTCTGACGTGGCGCGTAAGCAAAACGCCAACTTCCTGGTGTCGATTCACGCCGATGCCGCGCCCAACCGCAGCGCCACCGGAGCCTCCGTGTGGGTGTTGTCGAACCGGCGCGCCAACAGTGAAATGGCGAACTGGCTTGAAGAACATGAAAAACAGTCGGAGCTGTTGGGCGGCGCGGGGGATGTGCTGGCAAACAGCCAGGCCGATCCGTACCTAAGTCAGGCGGTGCTGGATTTGCAGTTCGGCCATTCCCAACGCGTAGGGTATGATGTGGCAACCAACATGTTAGGCCAGCTCGAACGGATTGGGTCACTGCATAAACGGCGCCCTGAACATGCCAGCCTGGGCGTTCTGCGCTCGCCAGATATTCCCTCGGTGCTGGTGGAAACCGGGTTTATCAGTAATCACAGTGAAGAACGTCTGTTGGCGAGCGATGCGTATCAGCAACAACTGGCCGATGCGATTTACAAAGGGCTGCGTAACTACTTCCAGGCGCATCCGATGCAGTCGGCCCCGCAAGGAAGTGCGGCGCAAACCGCGAGCGCCGCTACGCCGGGTGAGTCGTTGATCAACTAAGGAATTTGCATGCCGATTCAGGTGTTACCGCCACAACTGGCGAACCAGATTGCCGCAGGTGAGGTGGTTGAGCGACCTGCATCGGTGGTCAAAGAGCTGGTGGAAAACAGCCTTGATGCCGGGGCAACGCGCATCGATATTGATATCGAGCGCGGCGGCGCGAAGCTGATCCGTATCCGTGACAATGGTTGCGGGATCAGGAAAGACGAACTGGCGCTGGCGCTGGCGCGGCACGCCACCAGTAAAATTGCCTCTCTTGACGATCTGGAAGCGATCATTAGCCTGGGTTTTCGCGGCGAAGCGCTGGCGAGTATCAGCTCGGTATCTCGCCTGACTCTCACGTCACGCACCGCAGAGCAACAGGAAGCCTGGCAAGCCTACGCCGAAGGGCGCGACATGGAGGTAACAGTCAAACCGGCCGCGCATCCGGTAGGCACCACGCTGGAAGTCCTCGATCTGTTCTACAACACCCCGGCCCGGCGCAAGTTTATGCGCACCGAGAAAACCGAATTCAATCATATTGACGAGATCATCCGGCGCATTGCGCTGGCGCGTTTTGATGTGACGATCAATTTGTCGCACAACGGCAAAATGGTACGTCAGTACCGCGCGGTGGCGAAAGAGGGGCCGCAAGAGCGTCGTCTGGGCGCCATTTGTGGTACGCCGTTTCTTGAGCATGCGCTGGCGATTGAGTGGCAGCATGGCGATCTGACCTTACGCGGCTGGGTCGCCGATCCCAATCACACCACGACGGCGCTGGCGGAAATACAGTACTGCTACGTCAACGGACGCATGATGCGCGACAGGTTGATCAACCACGCCATTCGTCAGGCCTGTGAAGATAAGCTGGGCGCCGATCAACAGCCCGCATTTGTGCTGTACCTTGAGATTGACCCGCATCAGGTGGATGTCAACGTGCACCCGGCCAAGCATGAAGTGCGTTTTCATCAGTCGCGCCTGGTCCATGACTTTATCTACCAGGGCGTGCTGAGCGTGCTGCAACAGCAGCTTGAATCGCCATTGCCGCTGGAAGCAGAAGGCGAACCCGCGCCCCGGCACGTTCCGGAAAACCGTGTGGCCGCAGGGCGTAACCATTTTGCTGAGCCGGCGCAGGCCCGCGAACCTACGGCACCGCGCTACGCTTCCACACCGACAGCGGGCAGCAGCGCGCCGCGCCCAACGGCGGCAAGCTGGCCGCATGCCCAACCGGGCTACCAAAAACAGCAGGGCGAAGTGTATCGCCAGCTCCTGCAAACGCCGACACCTGCGACAAAATTATCGCCTGCGCCGGAGCCAGCTGTGTCAGCACTGTCGGGACACTGTCAGAGCTTTGGCCGTGTGCTCACGATTGTGGGCAACGACTGCGCGTTGCTGGAGCGCGAAGGGAATATTCACCTGCTGGCGCTGCCCGTGGCAGAACGCTGGCTGCGTCAGGCGCAGCTTTCGCCGGGAGAGGGGCAGGTTTGCGCTCAGCCGTTGCTGATCCCGCTGCGGCTAAAAGTCTCTGCAGAGGAAAAGGCTGCGCTGGAAAATGCGCAGGGCGCACTGGTGGAATTGGGGATTGAATTTCAGGCAGATGCCCAGCATGTGACCATTCGGGCGGTGCCTTTACCCTTACGCCAACAAAATTTACAAATCTTGATTCCTGAACTGATAGGCTACCTGACGCAACAGTCAGCGCGTGAACCTGGTAATCTGGCGCAGTGGATTGCGCGTAATTTGATGAGTGAGCATACGCAGTGGACAATGGCTCAGGCCATTACCCTGTTGGCTGATGTGGAGCGGCTTTGCCCGCAGCTCGTGAAGGCGCCGCCGGGTGGTCTGTTACAACCTGTTGATTTACATACGGCGATGAATGCCCTGAAACATGAGTGATATCAGTAAGGCGAGCCTGCCAAAGGCAATTTTTGTGATGGGGCCTACGGCCTCGGGTAAAACGGCGCTAGCGATTGAATTGCGTAAAGTTTTGCCAGTAGAGTTGATAAGCGTCGATTCCGCCCTTATTTACAAAGGGATGGATATCGGGACGGCAAAGCCGGACGCTGAAGAGTTAAAGGTGGCTCCGCACCGATTGCTGGATATTCGCGATCCGTCGCAGGCGTATTCTGCTGCGGATTTCCGCCGCGATGCGTTGGCGGAGATGAGCGAGATCACTGCGGCGGGGCGTATTCCGCTGTTAGTGGGCGGTACGATGTTGTATTTCAAGGCATTGCTGGAAGGTCTTTCGCCGTTACCGTCGGCAGACCCGCAGGTCAGGGCCAGAATTGAGCAACAGGCGGCAGAGCAAGGGTGGGATGCGTTGCACCAACAGCTTCAGACAATCGATCCGGTTGCGGCTGCGCGTATTCATCCAAATGATCCGCAAAGACTTTCCCGGGCACTGGAAGTTTTTTTCATTTCGGGTAAAACTTTAACGGAACTGACGCAAACGTCAGGTGATGCTTTACCGTACCAGGTGCATCAGTTTGCCATCGCCCCAGCGAGCCGTGAGCTGTTGCATCAACGCATCGAGCAGCGTTTTCATCAGATGTTGGCTTCAGGATTTGAAGCAGAAGTTCGGGCGCTTTTTGCCCGTGGAGATTTGCATACGGACTTGCCTTCCATTCGTTGTGTGGGATACCGCCAGATGTGGTCATACCTTGAAGGCGAAATATCATACGATGAAATGGTTTATAGAGGTGTTTGCGCCACGAGGCAGTTGGCAAAGCGCCAGGTAACCTGGTTACGCGGTTGGGAAGGAGTGCACTGGCTTGACAGTGAGAAACCTGAGCAGGCGCGGAACGAAGTATTACAGGTTGTTGGTGCTATCGCGAACTGAATGTGTACAATTAAGGCGTATCGTGCGCAATTTTCAGAATCGAAAGATTCAAAGTACAAATAAGCATATAAGGAAAAGAGAGAATGGCTAAGGGGCAATCTTTACAAGATCCGTTCCTGAACGCACTGCGTCGGGAACGTGTTCCAGTTTCTATTTATTTGGTGAATGGTATTAAGCTGCAAGGTCAAATCGAGTCTTTTGATCAGTTTGTGATCCTGTTGAAAAACACGGTCAGTCAGATGGTTTATAAGCACGCGATTTCTACTGTTGTCCCGTCTCGCCCGGTTTCTCATCATAGTAACAATGCCGGTGGCGGTACCAGCAGTAACTATCATCACGGTAGCGGCGCGCAGGGTTCTGCGACGCAACAGGACAGCGAAGAGACCGAATAAGGTTTTTGGCTGTTTTACACACGGGGAGCCAGAATTTCTGCGTTCCCCGCTGATCTATATCGAGGGGTTGACGCTTGTTTGACCGTTATGACGCCGGTGAGCAGGCGGTACTGGTACACATCTATTTTTCGCAAGACAAAGATATGGAAGACCTCCAGGAGTTTGAATCTCTGGTCTCTTCCGCCGGTGTCGAAGCAATGCAGGTGATTACCGGTAGCCGTAAAGCACCGCACCCGAAGTACTTTGTTGGTGAAGGTAAAGCCGTTGAAATTGCGGAAGCCGTAAAAGCGACAGGCGCTGCCGTCGTATTATTCGATCATGCATTGAGTCCGGCCCAGGAACGTAACCTGGAGCGCCTGTGTGAGTGTCGTGTTATCGACCGCACTGGCCTTATCTTAGATATTTTTGCGCAGCGTGCACGTACCCATGAGGGGAAATTGCAGGTTGAACTGGCGCAGTTGCGCCATCTGGCTACGCGTCTTGTCCGTGGCTGGACCCACCTTGAAAGACAGAAAGGCGGGATTGGTTTGCGCGGTCCGGGTGAAACCCAACTCGAAACCGACCGCCGTTTATTGCGAAACCGTATATTGCAGATCCAGTCGCGCCTGGAAAAAGTTGAAAAGCAACGTGAGCAGGGGCGACAGTCGCGCATTAAGGCGGATGTCCCGACCGTCTCGCTGGTGGGATATACTAACGCCGGAAAATCCACCCTTTTCAATCAGATAACCGAAGCCAGGGTCTATGCGGCAGATCAACTGTTTGCGACCCTGGATCCGACGCTGCGTCGCATTGACGTGGCGGATGTCGGGGAGACCGTGCTGGCGGATACCGTTGGGTTTATCCGTCATCTTCCGCACGATCTGGTTGCGGCGTTTAAAGCGACCCTCCAGGAAACGCGTCAGGCGACACTGTTGCTGCATGTGGTTGATGCAGCGGATGTGCGCGTGCAGGAAAACATCGACGCAGTGGATACGGTTCTCGAAGAGATCGATGCTCACGAGATCCCGTCCCTGATGGTGATGAACAAGATCGATATGCTGGATGACTTTGAACCGCGTATCGACCGGGATGAAGAGAACAAACCGATTCGTGTCTGGCTTTCCGCGCAGACAGGGGTTGGGATACCACAGCTTTTTCAGGCTTTGACGGAGCGACTTTCCGGCGAGGTGGCGCAGCATACGTTGCGTTTGCCGCCGCAGGAAGGGCGTCTGAGAAGCCGTTTTTATCAGCTTCAGGCAATAGAAAAAGAGTGGATGGAGGATGACGGTAGCGTAAGTCTGCAAGTTCGCCTGCCGATCGTTGACTGGCGTCGCCTCTGTAAACAAGAACCGGCTTTGGAAGACTATGTTGTCTGATCTGACGGATATGGCCTGAAGATTTTTTCGCCTCTGTACCTTGTGGAGGTTGAGCTGCAGGAAGGCGGCAAGTCCTGAAATTCTCTGGAGCATAGTCAACTATGTGACGGGAGCTGAGGGATGTAGCCAACGCATCTGCCGCGCAAAAAACACAGGTATAGCATCGCATAACAAATATGGAGCACAAACATGGCGTGGAATCAGCCCGGTAATAACGGACAAGACCGCGACCCGTGGGGAAGCAGCAAACCAGGCGGCAACTCTGAGGGAAATGGAAACAAAGGTGGTCGCGAGCAGGGGCCACCTGATCTCGATGACATCTTTCGCAAGCTGAGTAAAAAACTCGGTGGACTGGGAGGCGGTAAAGGTACTGGCTCTGGTGGCGGAAGCTCATCACAAGGCCCGCGCCCGCATCTGGGCGGACGTGTCGTCTCCATCGCGGCGGCAGCTATCGTCATTATCTGGGCGGCGAGCGGTTTCTACACCATCAAAGAAGCAGAGCGCGGCGTGGTGACACGCTTTGGTAAGTTCAGCCATCTGGTTGAACCGGGCCTGAACTGGAAGCCGACGTTTATCGACGAGGTGACGCCGGTGAACGTGGAAGCCGTCCGCGAACTGGCCGCTTCCGGTGTGATGCTGACGTCAGATGAGAACGTGGTGCGCGTTGAGATGAACGTGCAGTACCGCATCACCGATCCGCAAAAATATCTGTTTAGCGTAACCAGCGCGGATGACAGTCTGCGTCAGGCGACCGACAGTGCCCTGCGCGGCGTGATCGGTAAATACACCATGGACCGTATCCTGACCGAAGGGCGTACCGTTATTCGTAGCGATACCCAGCGTGAATTGGAAGAGACCATTCGTCCGTATAACATGGGTATTACCCTGCTGGACGTCAACTTCCAGGCTGCACGTCCGCCGGAAGAGGTGAAAGCGGCGTTTGACGATGCCATTGCTGCCCGTGAGAACGAACAGCAGTACATCCGTGAAGCGGAAGCGTATACCAACGAAGTTCAGCCGCGTGCGAACGGTCAGGCACAGCGTATCCTTGAAGAGGCGCGTGCTTACAGAACGCAAACCATCCTGGAAGCGCAGGGTGAAGTGGCGCGCTTCGCGAAAATTCTTCCGGAATATAAAGCGGCGCCAGAGATTACCCGCGAGCGTCTGTATATCGAGACGATGGAAAAAGTGTTGAGCCATACCCGTAAAGTGTTGGTTAACGACAAAGGTGGCAATCTGATGGTTCTGCCATTGGATCAGATGCTGAAAGGCGCGAGCGCGCCGGCGGCAAAGAGCGATAGCGGTTCGAACCTGCTGCGTCTGCCCTCCACGTCATCTTCCAGCAGCAGCGGAGCAAGCAACACCTCGTCCACCAGTCAGGGCGATATTATGGACCAACGCCGCGCTAACGCGCAGCGTAACGACTACCAGCGTCAGGGGGAATAACGATGCGTAAGTCAGTTATTGCGATTATCATCATCGTGCTGGTAGTGCTGTACACCTCAATTTTCGTGGTGAAAGAAGGCGAGCGCGGAATTAAGTTCCAGTTCAGCAGCGTCGTGCGTGATGCCGACAAAAAACCATTGATTTATGAGCCGGGTCTGCACTTTAAGGTACCGTTTATTCAGTCGGTGAAAATGCTCGACGCGCGTATCCAGACGATGGATAACCAGGCCGATCGCTTTGTCACCAAAGAGAAGAAAGACCTGATTGTCGACTCTTACATCAAATGGCGCATCAGCGATTTCAGCCGTTACTTCCTGGCGACAGGCGGCGGCGATATTTCTCAGGCTGAAGTTCTGTTGAAACGTAAGTTCTCTGACCGTTTGCGTTCTGAGATTGGTCGTCTGGATGTGAAAGACATCGTGACCGACTCCCGTGGTCGTCTGACCCTGGAAGTGCGTGACGCCCTGAACTCTGGCTCTGCCGGAACCGAAGACGAAGTGGCGACCCCGGCAGCGGATAACGCGATTGCCGAAGCCGCTGAACGTGTTCAGGCTGAAACCAACGGCAATGTGCCGGTGATCAACCCGAACAGTATGGCCGCATTGGGTATCGAAGTGGTCGACGTGCGGATCAAGCAGATCAACCTGCCGACCGAAGTGTCTGAAGCGATCTATAACCGTATGCGCGCTGAGCGTGAAGCGGTAGCGCGTCGTCACCGTTCACAAGGTCAGGAAGAAGCGGAAAAACTGCGCGCGACAGCCGACTATGAAGTGACCAAAACGCTGGCGGAAGCTGAGCGTCAGGGGCGTATCATGCGCGGTGAAGGGGATGCAGAAGCGGCGAAGCTGTTTGCCGATGCGTTCAGCCAGGATCCTGACTTCTACGCCTTTATTCGTAGCCTGCGTGCTTACGAGAAGAGCTTCGAAGGCAATCAGGATGTCATGGTCATGAGCCCGGACAGCGATTTCTTCCGCTACATGAAGACACCGAATACCGCAACGCGATAATATCGTCGCAACGGTTTTAGGTTAGACGCATAAAACCACCGCATCCCTGAGGATGCCGGTGGTTTTCTTTTTATAAAGGACGTCCGATGAACTCAACAATCTGGCTCGCGCTTGCGCTGGTTTTAGTGCTTGAAGGTTTAGGTCCGATGCTTTACCCGCGAGCATGGAAGAAGATGATTTCTGCCATGACGCAGTTGCCTGAAAATACTTTACGTCGTTTTGGTGGTGGACTTGTGGTTGCGGGCATTGTGGTCTACTACATGTTGAGGAAAACGATTGGCTGATCAAAAAACGTGCGAATTTAGCTAATTTTTGCATGCAAAAAGTGCTGTATATCTGAAAAAGCGATGGTAGAATCCATTTTTAAGCAAACGGTGATTTTGAAAAATGGGTAACAACGTCGTCGTACTGGGCACCCAATGGGGTGACGAAGGTAAAGGAAAGATCGTCGATCTTCTGACTGAACGGGCTAAATATGTTGTACGCTACCAGGGCGGTCACAACGCAGGCCATACTCTCGTAATCAACGGTGAAAAAACCGTCCTCCATCTTATTCCATCAGGTATTCTCCGCGAGAACGTCATCAGCATCATCGGTAACGGTGTTGTGCTGTCTCCGGCTGCGCTGATGAAAGAGATGAAAGGACTGGAAGATCGTGGTGTTCCTGTTCGCGAGCGTCTGCTGTTGTCTGAAGCATGCCCGCTGATTCTGGACTACCACGTTGCGCTGGATAACGCGCGTGAGAAAGCACGTGGCGCGAAAGCGATCGGGACTACCGGTCGTGGTATCGGGCCGGCTTACGAAGACAAAGTCGCCCGTCGCGGTCTGCGCGTTGGCGATCTGTTCGACAAAGCCACCTTCGCTGAAAAACTGAAAGAAGTGATGGAATATCACAACTTCCAGCTGGTTAACTTCTACAAAGTTGACGCGGTTGACTACCAGAAAGTGCTGGATGATGTGATGGCGATTGCCGACATCCTGACCTCGATGGTTGTTGATGTGTCCGATCTGCTGGACCAGGCGCGCAAGCGTGGCGATTTCGTCATGTTCGAAGGCGCGCAGGGTACGCTGCTGGATATTGACCACGGTACCTATCCGTACGTAACGTCCTCTAACACCACTGCGGGTGGTGTGGCAACAGGTTCTGGCCTGGGGCCGCGTTATGTGGATTACGTGCTGGGTATCATCAAGGCTTACTCCACGCGTGTGGGTGCGGGTCCGTTCCCGACTGAGCTGTTTGATGACATCGGTGAGTTCCTGTGCAAACAGGGTAACGAATACGGTGCTACCACGGGGCGTCGTCGTCGTACTGGCTGGCTGGACTCCGTTGCTGTGCGTCGTGCAGTACAGATCAACTCCCTGTCGGGCTTCTGCCTGACCAAACTGGACGTACTGGACGGTTTGAAAGAGGTGAAAATCTGTGTCGCTTATCGTATGCCGGATGGCCGTGAAGTGACCACAACACCGCTGGCGGCTGACGATTGGGAAGGTATCGAGCCGATTTACGAAACCATGCCGGGCTGGTCTGAGTCCACCTTCGGCGTGAAAGAGCGTAGCGGTTTGCCACAGGCAGCGCTGAACTACATTAAGCGTATCGAAGAACTGACCGGTGTACCGATTGATATTATTTCGACTGGCCCGGATCGTACTGAGACCATGATTCTGCGTGACCCGTTCGACGCATAATTTTGGTTCGTGGCGCAGTGCCTGATGGTGCTGCGCTTATCAGGCCTACAAAGTGTAGTTAGCCGGACAAGATGCCAGGCGTCGTCATCCGGCTTAATCGTGCGTTAAATCCTCGCTTTTTTCCTTCCGAACTGAAATAAATTAGCGGCCTGGCTAGTGGCTGGTTTATCATCAATATAAATAAGATGTATCCCGATTCCCCCTTTTCCCTGAGGTTGATGTGCAGTTAACGAGTTTCACCGATTACGGACTACGAGCGCTAATCTATATGGCATCACTCCCGGAAGGTCGCATGACCAGTATTTCGGAAGTGACAGACGTCTATGGCGTTTCCCGTAATCATATGGTCAAAATAATCAATCAACTTAGTCGGGCGGGCTTTGTAACTGCTATTCGGGGAAAAAATGGCGGGATCCGTTTAGGCAAAGCCGCGAATACCATTCGAATTGGCGATGTCGTGCGCGAACTCGAACCGCTGTCGCTGGTGAATTGTAGCAGTGAGTTTTGCCATATCACCCCTGCCTGTCGACTCAAACAGGCGCTTTCTAAGGCCGTGCAAAGTTTTCTAACGGAGCTGGATAACTACACGCTGGCCGATTTGGTTGAAGAGAATCAACCGCTTTATAAATTATTGCTGGTGGAATAGTTAAGTCCAAAGCATTTCGCGTCGTATCGCGGCGGCAACTGAGTGACAAATTCGTCAGGAACGAATTTGAACAGCCGCAGGCTGGCCTTCGGTGAGAGACAGGGATGTCTCTCATAAATCCCCAGGAGCTTACAAAAGTAAGCGACTGGGGAGAGCAAAGGCAGCCAACAAAGAGACGGCGTGAAAGACGACGGAATTCCACCGGAGCTGACAATGGAGGAACCTCAATGTCACAAGATCCTTTCCAGGAACGCGAAGCTGAAAAGTACGAAAATCCTATCCCAAGCCGGGAATTTATCCTCGAACATTTAACTAAACGCGAAAAACCGGCCAGCCGCGATGAGCTGGCTGTGGAACTGAACATAAAAGGCGAAGAGCAGCAGGAAGCCCTGCGTCGCCGCCTGCGCGCGATGGAGCGTGACGGACAACTGGTCTTCACCCGTCGGCAGTGTTATGCGCTGCCGGAACGCCTCGATCTGCTGAAAGGTACCGTTATTGGCCACCGTGATGGCTACGGCTTTCTGCGCGTCGAAGGGCGTAAAGACGATTTGTATCTCTCCAGCGAGCAGATGAAAACCTGCATTCATGGCGATCAGGTATTGGCGCAACCGCTGGGCGCGGATCGTAAAGGCCGCCGTGAAGCGCGTATTGTGCGCGTTCTGGTGCCAAAAACCAGCCAGATTGTCGGTCGTTACTTTACTGAAGCGGGCGTGGGTTTTGTAGTTCCTGACGACAGCCGTCTGAGCTTCGATATTCTGATCCCGCCTGAAGATATCATGGGCGCGCGCATGGGCTTTGTGGTGGTGGTTGAACTCACCCAGCGCCCGACCCGCCGCACCAAAGCGGTAGGGAAAATCGTCGAAGTGCTGGGCGACAACATGGGAACCGGTATGGCCGTCGATATGGCGCTGCGAACCCATGAAATCCCGTATATCTGGCCAGCCGCCGTTGAGAAACAAGTTGCCGGTCTGAAAGAAGAGGTGCCTGAAGAGGCAAAAGTCGGGCGTGTGGATTTACGCGATTTGCCGCTGGTCACCATCGACGGCGAAGATGCCCGCGACTTTGATGATGCGGTCTATTGCGAGAAGAAACGCGGTGGCGGCTGGCGTTTGTGGGTGGCGATTGCTGACGTGAGCTATTACGTGCGTCCGCCGACGCCGCTGGATCAGGAAGCGCGTAATCGCGGGACGTCCGTGTACTTCCCGTCGCAGGTGGTACCGATGCTACCGGAAGTGCTCTCCAACGGCCTGTGCTCACTGAACCCGCAGGTTGACCGCCTGTGCATGGTCTGCGAAATGACCATCTCTACCAAAGGCCGTCTGACGGGATATAAATTCTACGAAGCGGTGATGAGCTCACATGCGCGTCTGACCTACACCAAGGTCTGGCACATGTTGCAGGGCGATCAGGAGTTGCGCGAGCAGTATGCGCCGCTGGTTAAGCATATCGAAGAGCTACACAACCTCTACAAAGTGTTGGATAAAGCCCGTGAAGAGCGCGGCGGCATCTCGTTTGAGAGTGAAGAAGCGAAGTTCATTTTCAACGCGGAACGCCGTATTGAGCGAATTGAGCAGACCCAGCGTAACGATGCGCACAAGCTGATCGAAGAGTGCATGATTCTGGCGAACATCTCGGCGGCGCGTTTCGTTGAGAAAGCTCAGGAGCCTGCGCTGTTCCGTATACACGACAAACCGACGACTGAGGCGATCACTTCCTTCCGTTCTGTTCTGGCGGAGCTGGGGCTGGAACTGCCTGGCGGTAATAAGCCGGAGCCGCGCGATTACGCGGAACTGCTGGAATCGGTTGCCGATCGCCCTGACGCCGAAATGCTGCAAACGATGCTGCTGCGTTCGATGAAGCAGGCGATTTACGATCCGGAAAACCGCGGTCACTTTGGTCTGGCGCTACAGTCGTATGCGCACTTTACCTCGCCGATCCGTCGTTACCCGGATCTCTCCCTGCACCGCGCCATTAAGTATCTGTTGGCGAAAGAGCAGGGCCATAAAGGTAACACCACCGAAACGGGTGGCTACCATTATTCGATGGAAGAGATGCTGCAACTGGGTCAGCACTGTTCGATGGCTGAGCGCCGTGCGGATGAAGCAACCCGTGACGTCGCTGACTGGCTGAAGTGCGACTTCATGCTGGATCAGGTCGGCAACGTCTTTAAAGGCGTGATTGCCAGCGTCACCGGCTTTGGCTTCTTTGTGCGTCTGGACGAACTGTTCATCGATGGCCTGGTCCACGTCTCCTCGCTGGATAACGACTACTATCGTTTTGACCAGGTTGGGCAGCGCCTGACCGGCGAATCCAGCGGCCAGACTTATCGTCTTGGCGATCGCGTGGAAGTGAAAGTCGAAGCTGTAAATATGGATGAGCGCAAGATTGATTTCAGCCTGATTTCCAGCGAGCGTGCGCCGCGTAACGAAGGTAAAACGGCGCGTGAAAGAGCGAAGAAAGGCGATGCGGGTAAAAAAACCGGCCGCCGTCGTCAGGTTGGTAAGAAAGCCAATTTTGAGCCTGACAGCGCTTTCCGTGGCGAGAAGAAACAAAAACCAAAGGCGGCGAAGAAAGAGGCCAGAAAAGCGAAAAAGCCTTCTGAGAAAACGCAAAAAATAGCGGCGGCGACAAAAGCAAAGCGTGCCGCTAAAAAGAAAACGGCACAGTAAGCCGGACAGTGTAAGCCGGGGAAGCATTGCGTCACCCGGCATGATTAACTATTAACGAGTGATTTCATGAGTGAAATGATTTACGGCATCCATGCGGTGCAGGCCCTGCTGGAGCGTGCTCCTGAACGTTTTCAGGATGTCTTTATTCTCAAAGGCCGTGAAGATAAACGCCTGCTGCCGCTGATCCATGCTCTGGAAGCACAGGGCGTGGTCATCCAACTGGCAAACCGTCAGTTTCTGGATGAGAAAAGCGAAGGAGCCGTCCATCAGGGCATTATCGCTCGCGTGAAGCCGGGTCGTCAGTATCAGGAAAACGATCTACCGGATCTGATTGCTTCGCTGGATCAACCGTTCCTGCTGATCCTTGATGGCGTGACCGATCCGCATAACCTCGGTGCCTGTCTGCGTAGCGCCGATGCCGCTGGCGTTAATGCGGTGATCGTGCCGAAAGATCGTTCTGCGCAGTTGAATGCCACGGCGAAGAAAGTCGCCTGCGGTGCAGCGGAAAGCGTGCCGTTGATTCGGGTGACCAACCTGGCGCGTACCATGCGTATGTTGCAGGAAGAGAATATCTGGATTGTCGGCACGGCGGGTGAAGCTGACCATACTCTCTATCAGAGCAAAATGACCGGCCGTATGGCGCTGGTGATGGGGGCGGAAGGTGAGGGGATGCGTCGCCTGACGCGTGAACATTGCGATGAGCTGATCAGCATTCCAATGGCCGGAAGCGTCTCTTCGCTCAACGTTTCTGTCGCGACAGGCATCTGTCTGTTCGAGGCTGTGCGGCAGCGCAGCTAATAGACGATTTCTGAAGCCATCCAGCAGGATGGCTTTTTTGTGCCCTCCTTTCCAGGCATTCTCCCCTCAGACTGACCATACTTATTGAGATGCCATTGAAGGAGGGAAACACAATGCACTGGCAAACTCACACTGTTTTTAATCAGCCGTTACCCCTGAATAACAGCAATCTGTTTCTGTCTGATGGCGCGCTCTGCGAGGCCGTAGCGCGTGAGGGGGCAGGCTGGGACAGCGAACTTCTCGCCAGTATCGGTCAACAACTTGGCACTGCGGAATCGCTGGAACTGGGACGGCTGGCGAATGCCTGGCCGCCAGAATTACTACGTTACGATCCCCAGGGGCAGCGTCTGGACGACGTTCGCTTCCATCCCGCGTGGCATCTGTTGATGCAGGGACTGTGTGCCAACCGTATCCACAATCTGCCCTGGGTAGAGGCGGCGCGAGACGGATCGTTTGTCGCCCGGGCAGCCCGCTTTGTCCTGCATGCGCAGGTGGAGGCCGGCACGTTATGCCCCATCACCATGACTTTTGCCGCGACACCGCTATTGCAGCAAATGTTGCCCGCCGTATTTGCCGACTGGCAAACGCCGCTACACAGCGATCGCTATGATTCGCATCTTGCGCCGGGGGGCCAAAAACGTGGCCTGTTGATCGGCATGGGGATGACGGAAAAACAGGGCGGTTCTGATGTATTGAGCAACACCACCCGCGCCGAGCGTCTGGCGGATGGGTCGTACCGGCTGGTGGGGCATAAATGGTTTTTCTCTGTGCCGCAAAGTGATGCCCATCTGGTGCTGGCACAGGCAAAAGGTGGCCTCTCCTGTTTCTTCGTCCCGCGCTTTTTACCTGACGGCCAGCGCAATGCGATCCGCCTTGAACGGCTGAAAGACAAGCTGGGGAATCGTTCCAATGCCAGCGCGGAAGTCGAGTTTCAGGATGCCATCGGCTGGCTTCTTGGTGATGAGGGAGAGGGCGTTCGTCATATCCTGAAGATGGGTGGTCTGACGCGTTTTGACTGTGCGCTCGGCAGTCACGGACTGATGCGCCGCGCCTTCTCGGTGGCGATTTACCACGCGCACCAGCGTCAGGTGTCCGGCAAGCCGCTGATTGAGCAACCGATGATGCGTCAGGTGCTTAGTCGTATGGCGCTCCAGCTGGAAGGACAAACCGCATTATTGTTTCGTCTGGCCCATGCCTGGGATCGGCGTAGCGATGCCAAAGAGCGACTCTGGGCGCGTCTGTTCACGCCTGCGGCAAAATTTGCCGTTTGTAAAGGCGGCATTCCGTTCGTGGCGGAGGCAATGGAAGTGCTTGGCGGCGTAGGGTATTGCGAAGAGAGCGAACTGCCGCGACTGTACCGGGAAATGCCGGTCAATAGTATCTGGGAGGGATCCGGTAACGTCATGTGTCTCGACGTCTTGCGGGTTATCAACAAGCAAGCCGGGGTCGATGAGATGCTGAGTGAGGCATTCTCTGAGGTCAGGGGGCAGGACAGGCATTTTGATCGCGCGGTACGCCAGCTTTTGCCGCGACTTCGCAAACCTTCCGAAGAACTGGGTCGTGAGATCACCCAGCAGATTTTCCTGTTGGGATGCGGAATGGAAATGTTACGGCACGCATCACCGCCTGTTGCCCAGGCCTGGTGTCAGATGATGCTGGATACGCGCGGCGGAATGCGGTTATCAGAACGGGTACAGGACGCGTTGCTGCTGCGGGCGACGGGGGGATTGCGCTGATACGTTGCCGGATGCGTTTACGCCATCCGGCAATCTGTTATGCGTAGAGTATGGCTTGTACGCGCCAGTTATCGGGCTGCTGCTCTTCATACATCTGAATAATGCGATACCACGATGCGCCTTGTTCATCGGCTTTTAACGCGACAATACGCTCCACATCCTGTGGGTTTCCGGAAATATTACTGACAGAGATCAGGCCAATTTCATTGAGGCCAGTCACGCAATCCGCACTCGCGAATTCAGCAGACTGCGCCGTCGTACTCACCAGTCCGGCAGTTAACAGCAGTGAGGATAAGGCAAGAGATTGTTTCATCGTCAGCTCCATTTTACGTTTCCCCGCAATGCGCAGGGCATTCCATCGCCGAAATAAACGTCCAGCCTCCTGCTGTCGGTTTATTGTGCACAGGTAAACGTATAGAGGCGTAAAGCTACGTGAAATTGGCTTAAATTCCATCAATGATTATTTACGATATAAGACGGCCTGTGAGTACCACTGACCCGTCACGATAGTTTCATCAACCATGACAATAACGTAATAATCGGCTTTCGCTGCGGCGGCTTTCGCTCTGACTTCATCAACTGCATCATCCGGAGAGCCTCTGACCAGAGAGGTCACGGTTCCCATTCGCTGCAACCCTTGTGTCTGGTCGCGACGAATTTCCTGCGGATGATCGGCGACAGGCGGTGCTGGCTGTGGCGTTCCCTGAAGAATGCTACATCCACTTAACAGCATCACCAACATCAAAGAGGTAAACCGACGCATCACTCTATCTCGTTTCCTGATAGCCATAGTGTAGTGCCTTATTAATTTCCCTTTGGGGGAATGTTCCCAAAATGTTACCTTCCGCGCGATTTTCGAATGAAAATGTCGTGAAAGCGTAATCCAGTTCTCAACATTATGAATCGTTGTTGAATACGTCACCTTGTTTAATAATGTGACCTATAGCATACCCGCGCCAAAAGAGGTGCAAATGATTGAAATTGAAACATGTCAACTGGCGGAACATCATCTGCTTCACGCCTTTCCTTCGGGGCAACGCAGTACACCTTTGCCGTGTATTGTTTTCTACCACGGGTTTACCTCTTCCAGCCTGGTCTACAGCTATTTTGCCGTGGCGCTGGCGCAGGCCGGATTTCGGGTCATTATGCCAGACGCCGCCGGGCATGGGGCGCGTTTCAATGGTGACGAACAGGCGAGAATGGGCCACTTCTGGCAGATTTTGCAGCAGAGCATGCAGGAGTTTACGGCGTTACGTGCGGCACTGCGTGCAGAAAACTGGCTGCTGGAGGAACGTCTTGCGGTTGGCGGCGCATCGATGGGGGCAATGACTGCGCTGGGGATCATGACTCAGCATCCGGAGGTCAAATGTGTCGCCAGCCTGATGGGCTCGGGTTATTTCACCCGTCTGGCGCGAACGCTGTTTCCCCCTTGTGCCCTGGACACGCCCGCCCGTCAGGAGGAATTCACGCATATCATTGCGCCGTTGGCGAAGTGGGATGTGTCGCAGCAGCTCGCCCGACTGGCCGACAGACCGCTGCTGTTATGGCATGGCCAGGACGATGATGTGGTGCCAGCGGCGGAAAGTTTCCGTTTACAGCAGGCAATGATTCAGGCCGGCCTGGACCACAATCTGACCTGTCAGTGGCAAGCAGGCGTACGCCATCGCATTACGCCCGAAGCCCTGGCCGCAACGGTGTCGTTTTTCCGTCAGCATCTCTGATGCCAGGCGTTAGCTAGCCATACATCATCATGCAAAAAAAGCCCCCTGAACAGGGGGCAAGTCAAACTATGGCTTTCTTTTCGTTGGACTTTCCTGGTGCTAGCGATAAATATCTGCGCTGGCGCGGATGTTGCCGTTACTACCGGGTTCCCGCATCAGGATCGCGTGGTAGTACGTTGCGTCTTGCGCGTCGGTCTCTTCATTCAGTGCCCTTTTCGCATCACTTTCAGTGGCGAAGTTATGGTTGATGTAAATGACGCCTAAGCTCTGCACATCATCCATGTTTCGGGCTTGCTGGTGGTCTATTTCAATGGCGGCGAGCGTATTTGCACTGAGTAACAGTCCCGCCAGAAGGGTGACAAAACGGATTCGCATATCTACCTCCTCGACAGCTGACTCTGATTAGCGATTTCTCCTGTAAGTCGATAACGTCTGATTTAATTTTAATCGCTACTTTGTTGGTCGATAGCGACCATTTCTGATGCAGTTGTTCAAAAAATTACCGCGATCCGTTCTTTCTGAATGTAAACAATCGGCTAACCCGTTTTGATGTGGCGAAAAATACCTGTTTTTCTGACAAGAACTCTTACCGAATCGTCAATATCACTGTCGGCCATCGCCGCTTATAGTGAGCCGAAACATAAAGCTAACTTTATGATAATAAGGCAAAAAGATATGGATACTTCATTCATGAATTTCAGCTACTTCGCCATTATGTTTATGGTGGCGCTGATAGCGGGTTTTATTAATGTAGTTTCAGGCGGCGGTGGGTTTTTATCGATTGGAGCGCTATTGCTCTCAGGATTGCCGCCAGCCAATGCGCTGGCCACCAATAAGATTCAGGCGCTGGGCAGTTCATTGACGTCGGGGATCTACTTTCTGCGTCGCGGACATATCAACATCCAGCAGCATAAGTATGTCTTTTTATCCGCGTTTGTGGGATCGGCTCTGGGGACGACGCTTATCCAGTTCATTGAACCGGAACTGCTGAAAAAACTGTTACCGGTACTCATCATCGCGGTAGCGCTGTACTTTATTTTTGCCCCCAATCTCACTGAACCAAAAAAGAAGCAGCAGGTGTCACTGTTTCTCTTTTCCCTGATAGGGGGAGGGTGCGTTGGTTTCTATGATGGATTCCTCGGCGCCGGGGCCGGTTCCTTTTATACCCTGTGCTACATCCTGCTGTGGGGATACAGCATCGATAAAGCGCAAATTCACTCTAATTTCATTAATCTTGCGTCCAACATCGCCTCTATTCTGTTCTTCATTTTCGGTGGCAAAATGATCTGGTCGCTGGGACTGGTGATGTTCGCCGGGCAGGCGCTTGGCGCACGCCTGGGGGCGACGGTAGTCCTCACGCGCGGCAAGAAAGTGATCAGGCCGATGATCGTGATTGTCTCTATCTGCATCAGCGGCAAAATGCTATTGGATATGTATTAAGGGCGTCCTGACAAATATTCCTGGAATCACCTTGAGTTTGCGGCCTGACACCAGTATTATGACGCGTCAATTTTTCAGCCGACCTTTAACACGTTCCTTGCCTCCATGGGCCGCGGCTGACCCAGACAGGAGGCTGAATAATCCGTAAGGAGCAATTCGATGCGTCATTACGAAATCGTTTTTATGGTCCATCCTGACCAGAGCGAACAGGTTCCGGGTATGATCGAGCGTTACTCTGCTGCCATCACTGGTGCAGAAGGCAAGATCCACCGTCTGGAAGACTGGGGCCGCCGTCAGCTGGCTTACCCGATCAACAAACTGCACAAAGCTCACTACGTTCTGCTGAACGTTGAAGCACCGCAGGAAGTGATCGATGAGCTGGAAACAACTTTCCGCTTCAACGACGCCGTTATCCGCAGCATGGTAATGCGTACTAAGCACGCTGTTACCGAAGCATCTCCGATGGTTAAAGCGAAAGACGAGCGCCGTGAGCGTCGCGATGATTTCGCAAACGAAACCGCAGATGATGCTGAAGCTGGGGATTCTGAAGAGTAATTTCTGATGACCAACCGTCTGGTGTTGTCCGGCACCGTGTGCAGGACCCCCCTTCGAAAGGTCAGTCCATCAGGAATTCCGCACTGCCAGTTCGTGCTTGAGCATCGTTCTGTGCAGGAGGAAGCCGGATTTCACCGGCAGGCGTGGTGCCAAATGCCCGTGATTGTTAGCGGACACGAAAACCAGGCCATTACTCACAGTATAACGGTCGGTAGCGCAGTGACCGTTCAGGGGTTCATCTCTTGCCACAAGGCAAAGAACGGCCTGAGCAAAATGGTTCTGCATGCCGAGCAGATTGAATTGATAGATTCTGGAGACTAGCCATATGGCACGTTATTTCCGTCGTCGCAAGTTCTGCCGTTTCACCGCGGAAGGCGTTCAAGAGATCGACTATAAAGATATCGCTACGCTGAAAAACTACATCACCGAAAGCGGTAAGATTGTCCCAAGCCGTATCACCGGTACCCGTGCAAAATACCAGCGTCAGCTGGCTCGCGCTATCAAACGCGCTCGCTACCTGTCTCTGCTGCCGTACACTGATCGTCATCAGTAATCGGTCACGGTCCATTAATACGACTTTGAGAGGATAAGGTAATGCAAGTTATTCTGCTTGATAAAGTAGCAAACCTGGGTAGCCTGGGTGATCAGGTTAACGTTAAAGCGGGCTATGCTCGTAACTTCCTGGTACCACAGGGTAAAGCTGTTCCTGCTACCAAGAAAAACGTTGAATACTTCGAAGCACGTCGCGCTGAACTGGAAGCTAAACTGGCTGACGTTCTGGCTGCTGCAAATGCACGCGCAGAGAAAATCAACGCACTGGAAACCGTTACCATCACGTCTAAAGCAGGCGACGAAGGTAAACTGTTCGGTTCCATCGGTACCCGCGACATCGCTGATGCTGTAACTGCAGCTGGCGTTGAAGTGGCTAAGAGCGAAGTTCGTCTGCCGAACGGCGTTCTGCGTACCACTGGTGAGCACGAAGTGGACTTCCAGGTTCACAGCGAAGTATTCGCTAAGCTGACCATTAACGTTGTTGCAGAATAAGTTTTTATTCTGATAACGTCGTAAGAAACGCCGACCTTGTGTCGGCGTTTTGCTTTTCTGCTCCCCTCATTTTTCGCTCTGGCTATTCTTTGTCCTTTTCGGGATAATCATTAAAAATAAAACATAATTTCAATCTGGTGATGAATGGATACTCCGCACCCGCAACCTTTGTTTGCGCGTAAAAATGTTGTCTGGCTGAGCGCGGCGTTTTGTTGTCTGCTCTGGGGCAGCGCCTATCCGGCCATAAAGAGCGGTTATGAGATCTTCCAGATCGCCGCTGACGATATTCCGTCCAAAATTGTTTTCGCTGGTTACCGCTTCCTGTTCGCAGGTCTGCTGTTACTCTTGCTGGCGATAGCGCAGCGTAAGCCGATTGGCCGCCTGAGTTCCCGGCAGTTCGGGCAATTGACGCTGCTGGGAGTGACGCAGACTTCGCTGCAATACATCTTCTTTTACATCGGTCTGGCGTTCACTACCGGCGTGAAGGGATCGATCATGAATGCCACGGGCACCTTCTTCAGCGTGCTGTTGGCGCACTTCATCTATCAGAACGACAAACTGAGTTACAACAAAACGCTGGGATGCATTCTCGGTTTTACCGGCGTGATGGTGGTGAACTTCAACAGCGGGCTGCTGGATTTTAATTTTACCCTGGCGGGCGATGGCTCGATTGTGCTGGCGGCATTTATTCTCTCCGCCGCGACGCTTTACGGTAAGCGACTCTCTCAGACGGTCGATCCAACCGTGATGACGGGGTATCAGTTAGGGATTGGCGGGCTGGTGTTGGTGATCGGTGGTTATGTCTTTGGCGGCACACTGGCGGTTCACGGTCTCGCATCGGTGGCGATTCTCGGTTACCTGACGTTGCTCTCTTCAGTGGCGTTCGCGCTGTGGAGTATTTTGCTTAAGTATAACCGTGTGGGGATGATTGCACCGTTTAACTTCCTGATCCCGGTCTCCGGCGCGGTGCTGTCCGCGATTTTTCTCGGTGAGAATATCCTGGAGTGGAAATACGCGATTGCGCTGGTTCTGGTGTGCTCGGGGATCTGGTGGGTTAATAAGGTGAAGCGGTAACGCCGCCAATGCCGTGGTAGGCCGGATAAGGGCAAGCCGCCATCCGGCACGGCGCTGATGTGCCTGATGGCGCTACGCTTATCAGACCTGGCAGACCCCGGCACGATGAATTAACGTACGCGGATAAAGCTGCCGTCAGGTTGACGAGTAAACAGTACCTGCTGATTGTTGCCGGTGTCGATAGTCAGTCCGGTCACCACGCCATTCGCGTTCTGGCGAATTTGCACCATCTGCCCGCTCTGGAGAGTGCTTAGCGGTTTCCCCGCACCTTCAACCTGCGCCATCGCATAAACATCTGTAGGTGGCAGTCCGTGGTCGCGGAACAGTTGTGCCATGGTTTTACCGGGCTCTACGCGATAGGAGCGCCATTGCTGCTCAATGCCGCTATCCTGCTGGAAAGGCTGGGTTTGCGGTTGCTGTGACTGAGGTTGCTCTTCCGGTTGCCCTTCCTGAATGGGTTCCGGCGCAACGGGAGCGACCTGGCCTGGATCGTTTTGCGGGGCCACAAGCTGGGCCTGAAGCTGCGCTTCCGTCGGGGGTTGAGACTGCGACTGGAGATCCAGTTGCGCGTTACGGGTTACCGCTGGCGTATCGTTCGTGTCGCTTGAGGGGAGAAGGAAACCGACGACCAGCACAATCGCTGCAATGATAATGCCGCGGCGATGCATAGACGGAAGCGGATCCATAATGCGAAAATTGTCCGGTGCATGCCAGATTTTCGCCAGGGTTGGTTTTAATTCAAAGCGCCCGGGCATGGCTTTCCTCCTGCTCCGCGTCTCGTTCCTCAATCATAGAGTATAGACAGCTAACGCTATGATGTTCGTGATATTCCCCGTTTTTGGCACATATACAGGGGGATATCCCTATTGTTTCTTTTTCGTCGTGATTTGTCATCCACCCCGAGACAACATTTTACCGGGAGAAGCCTGGCTGTTATGCTGCCCGCTACTTTTTTATATCCGATGAAAGGAAATACGATGGCAACCCCGACTTTTGACACTATCGAAGCGCAAGCAAGCTACGGCATTGGTTTGCAGGTAGGACAGCAACTGAGCGAATCCGGACTGGAAGGGCTGTTGCCTGAAGCGCTGGTTGCCGGTATTGCTGACGCGCTGGAAGGCAAGCAGCCAGCCGTGCCGGTTGATGTGGTACACCGCGCGCTGCGCGAGATCCATGAACGTGCGGATGCCGTACGTCGCGAACGCTTCCAGGCGATGGCCGCAGATGGCGTGAAATATCTGGAAGAAAACCGTGAGAAAGACGGTGTGAACAGCACGGAATCTGGTCTGCAATTCCGCGTCCTGACTCAGGGCGAAGGCGCTATCCCGGCTCGTACTGACCGCGTTCGTGTGCACTACACCGGTAAACTGATCGACGGTACCGTCTTTGACAGCTCTGTTGCGCGCGGCGAACCGGCTGAATTCCCGGTAAACGGCGTGATTCCTGGCTGGATTGAAGCGCTGACCCTGATGCCGGTTGGCTCTAAATGGGAATTGACCATTCCTCAGGAACTGGCTTACGGCGAACGTGGCGCCGGTGCGTCGATCCCGCCATTCAGCACCCTGGTGTTCGACGTCGAACTGCTGGAAATTCTGTAACTAGTCACTTCTGTTCCCCCTCCACGCCGGAGGGGGACGAAAAATGCGCAATAACGCTGCTCGATTGCCGGGTATCGGAGTTTTATCTTGCAAATGCATCAGTTGCGTGTATTTTTGTGAGCTAATTCGCGTTACCAGAGTGATATGACACTCACTTTAAACATATAATTAACATAATATCTAAATCTTAGTATTCATCCCGCCGATTCTTACCTAATATCGATAAGTCCTGAAAACAGGATCGTCGTATCATTGATGCACAACAGACGCATTAAAGGCCGCAGAGCCCGCACAACACAGACAGGTACAGGAAGAATAAAACATGGTAGATCAGGTAAAAGTCGCCGCCGATGAACAGGCTCCGACTGAACAGTCGCTACGGCGCAATCTTACAAACCGACATATTCAGCTTATCGCCATCGGCGGTGCCATTGGTACGGGCCTGTTTATGGGGTCGGGTAAAACGATCAGTCTCGCCGGGCCGTCGATCATTTTTGTTTATATGATCATTGGTTTTATGCTTTTTTTCGTGATGCGCGCAATGGGAGAATTGCTGCTCTCAAATCTGGAATACAAATCTTTTAGCGACTTTGCTTCGGATCTGCTGGGGCCGTGGGCAGGTTATTTCACCGGCTGGACCTACTGGTTCTGTTGGGTGGTGACCGGGATGGCGGATGTCGTCGCTATTACGGCCTACGCGCAGTTCTGGTTCCCCGGTCTTTCCGACTGGGTCGCCTCGCTGGCGGTAGTGATCCTGCTGCTGAGCCTTAACCTTGCCACCGTGAAAATGTTCGGTGAGATGGAGTTCTGGTTCGCGATGATCAAAATCGTCGCTATCGTGTCGCTGATTATCGTCGGCCTGGTGATGATTGCCATGCACTTCCAGTCGCCAACCGGTGTGGAAGCGTCGTTTGCTCACCTGTGGAATGATGGCGGCTGGTTCCCGAAAGGCATTAGCGGCTTCTTTGCCGGTTTCCAGATTGCCGTGTTCGCCTTTGTCGGGATCGAACTGGTCGGGACGACGGCGGCGGAAACGAAAGATCCGGAGAAATCGCTGCCGCGCGCCATTAACTCGATTCCGATTCGTATCATCATGTTTTACGTCTTTGCGCTGATCGTCATCATGTCCGTAACGCCGTGGAGTTCAGTGGTGCCGGATAAGAGTCCGTTCGTTGAGTTGTTCGTGCTGGTGGGTCTGCCTGCCGCTGCGAGCGTGATTAACTTCGTGGTCCTGACGTCCGCTGCTTCCTCTGCAAACAGTGGCGTGTTCTCTACCAGCCGTATGCTGTTTGGTCTGGCGCAGGAAGGCGTGGCACCGAAAGCATTCGCTAAGCTGTCTAAACGCGCGGTTCCGGCGAAAGGGCTGACCTTCTCCTGTATCTGCCTGCTGGGCGGAGTCGTGATGCTGTATGTCAACCCAAGCGTGATTGGCGCGTTCACCATGATCACGACAGTGTCGGCGATCTTGTTTATGTTCGTCTGGACTATCATCCTGTGCTCATACCTGGTGTATCGCAAACAGCGTCCACATCTGCATGAGAAGTCAATCTACAAAATGCCGCTTGGCAAGCTGATGTGCTGGGTGTGCATGGCGTTCTTCGTCTTCGTGCTGGTACTGCTGACGCTAGAAGATGATACCCGTCAGGCGCTGCTCGTCACGCCGCTGTGGTTCATTGCGCTGGGTCTGGGCTGGTGGCTGATTGGTAAGAAGCGGATGGAAGGCGTTCGTTAAAAAAAGAGCCGCGACGCGGCTCTGCAATTACATGAATCAGGGCGCTCTCGGGCGCCTTTTTTATTCGCCTGCGAGGGCGCGCGGGAACAACACATTATTTTCCAGACTGATGTGTTCCATCAGATCATCAATCATCTCATTGATGCCGTTGTACATCGCTTTCCAGGTGGTGCACGCTTCTGGCGGGATCGTCACGTTCTGGGTGGTATGTTTAATCACTTCCAGCAGTTCCCCCGCTTCATCATGCTCACTTTCCATGACGCTGATCGGCCCCATCGCCTGGCTACCCATGCCCTGTTTGATCATCGGGAACAGGATCTGCTCCTCTTTCATCATGTGGCTTGAAAGCTCCTGATGCAGCATGGTCAGATACTTCGCCAGACCTTTTGGTACGTTGGGCTTATCAGCATGAACGCGTTCAACTTTGGTGGCTTGCAGGATCAGTTCCGGCAGTTGCTCGCGGTGTCTGTCGTGATAACGCACGATGATGTGGTCGATAATTTCGGCCAGCGGCGCGGTACGCCAGTCTTTATCGATCGGTTGTTCTGCCAGTTGTGCCAGTTGCGCTTCGATAGCATCAACGGCCAGCTCTTTACGGGCAGCAGCACGCGCCAGCGTCTGCTTACCGCCGCAGCAGTAATCCATATCGTACTTACGAAACAGGGCCGACGCGCGAGGGATAGAGAGCGCCAGTTCACCTAAAGGTTGATCGCGATAAGCCATAGCCATTACCTCATTCTCAATAATATAAGGTGCATTTTAAATGCACCTTTAATCGAGCGCTATAACCCTTTCGAGGGGGGGGACGGATTAACGGCCTGGCTCTGAAAGCGGAATGACGCGTGGTTTTTCCGGTTTTGCTCTGACTGCCACCACCACGCCGATAACCAGCAAAGCGATACCGCTGAGCGTCAGCACAGGGGGAAGGGTCTGGCGCAAGATGAAGGTGTAGAGCAAACCCGCCAGCGTTTCGAACACGATCAATGGGCCGAGGATCACCGTCGGTAATCGCTGGCTGGCAATGTTCCAGCACAGCGCGCCTACCCATGAGCACAGCACCGCAATCGCCACCATTAGGCCTACAAACACCGCAGGGCGCGGGCCGAACGGCAGGGCGAAGTCGGGCATTTTCCCATGCAGCCAGAAGCAGGCGACGAGGTAGCCCAGCAGCGAAACGGGCAGGGTTACCAGCGCCTGCGCCGTCGCCCACATCATCGGGTGTTTTTCCGGGTTCTCCCGCAGCCAGCGGGCATTACGCAGCGCATACCAGGCCCAGCACACCACTGATACCAGCGCCAACGCGATGCCAGAACCGTAGCGCCAGCCGCTAAAATCAGGCAAGTCCTGGTTGAGTTCCGCAATGTTCACGCACAGCAATCCGATGCCTATCAGCAGCAGTGCTGGGGCCAGCCGTAGCCAGGAGAGCCTGCCATCGCGCTGGCTGTACAGCAGGTTGGCAAATACCGGAATGACAACCGGCAGCGTGCCGATGATCATCGTTGAGACCGGTGCGCCGGTGCGCTGAATGGCGCTGGCAAGGCAGACGTAATAAATCAGGTTGCCCATCATGGTCAGCGCCAGCGCGGTCAGCCAGTCTTTCGCCGAAAGCTGCCGCAGGCGCACACGTCCGAACCATGCCAGCGGCAGGGCAATCAAGCCTAATGCCAGATAACGCCCCATCGACTGCAGCACCGCCGGATATTCCGGCACGATCAACGGTCCGACAAAAATCAGTCCCCACATCAACCCTGCCAGCAGGGCGTACAACACACCGCTAATCATGCTTTACATCCACATCGTTAAACATGGCGAAAAGTGTAGGCAGGGAACCGGGGCGCGTATTGTATGAGCTTGCGCATTAGCGCGAATAAACCTGCTTTTGATAGCGCACGGGAGTGATGCCGTAGCGATGGGTAAAGGCGCGGGTGAGATGGGATTGATCGGTCAGGCCGGTCGCGGCGGCAACGTCCGCAGCGGGCATACCGAGAGTCAGAAAACCTTTTGCCCGCCACAGACGGATCGCCATCAGCATCTGGTGTGGCGTCACGTGGAAATGGGCTTTGAACTGACGTTGAAAGTGCCAGGGGCTAAGCGAGGCAACGCGTGCCAGTTCATCGAGGGTGACCGGGCGCATGTAGTTGTCATGCAAATAGTCGCGCACGCGCTCAAAGCGATGCGCGCCTTCCCGTGGCAACGGGGCATGACGTGCCAGCGGCTGGAAGGTGTCGATCAGATCCAGCAACAATCCTTTTTGCGCTAAAGGATCGTCGGTGTGCCACAGTCCGTGGATCAGCGAACAAATCTGACGGGAGCGGCGCGGATCGTGACGCGTGACGTCGTGAAACCACCAGTGACGAATGCCGGTCACCTCTTCCAGCAGATCGGGCTCCAGATAGATCATCCGGTAACGCCAACCGTCGGCGGTTTCGGCCTCGCCGGTATGCAGCTCATCCGGATTCATCGTCACGACCGAGTGGGCTGGGGCAACGTACTGCGTGCCACGATAGCGAAAGCGCTCGGCACCGGCTTCTATCGCGCCAATACCGAACGCTTCGTGGGTGTGTGGCTCAAAGGCGTAGCGTGAAATATGCGCGTGATACAACTCAACGCCAGGCACCTGCGCCAGATGGCGAAAGCGGGCGCTGTCTTTTTCATCGCTAAACTGCTCGGGTACACCTTGCACGTTGTCTCTCCCCACGCATCGTCCTGTCATTATCAGAGAGGATGCGCGGGGATGCCACCATAATTAACCGATTTTTAACACTTACAGAATACCGTTGACGCTTTCGGCCAGCGACGTGGTCGGACGACCAATCAGCTTGCTCAGCGTGTGGCTGTCATCGAACAGACCGCCTTTGGATGCCCCGATGTCTGAATCGGCCAGCATCTCCGCCAGTCCTGCTGGCAAACCGACCCCTTTCAGCACGGCGGCGAAATCGGCTTCGCTCAGGTTCTGATAAACGACAGGTTTGCCACTCTGTTTACTCAGTTCTGCGGCCAGCTGGCTTAGTGTCCAGGATTCATCACCCGCCAGTTCATACACCTTCCCGGCATGGCCTTCGGTGCTGATGACCTGTGCGGCGGCAGTGGCGTAATCCGCACGCGTTGCACTGGCAATTCTGCCCTCGCCCGCCGCGCCGATAAATACGCCATGCTCCAGCGCAGCAGGGGCGCTGGCGAGATAGTTTTCGGTATACCAGCCGTTACGCAACAGCGCGTAGGCAATACCGGAGTCAGCCAGCATCTTCTCGGTATCGACGTGTTCAACGTGCAAAGCGAGGGGAGAGCGGTCGGCATGCAACAGGCTGGTGTAGGCGATAAATTTCACTTTCGCCGCCTTTGCCGCATTAATCACGTTACGGTGCTGAACGGCACGCTGGCCGACTTCGCTGGAGGAGATCAACAGCAGCTTGTCGACACCCTGCAGCGCCTGGGTGAATGCCGCTTCGTCACTGTAATCCGCCTGGCGTACGGTGATTCTCTGTTGGCTTAACGCCGTGGCCTTCGCCGGGTTACGCACTATCGCCACAATCTGACTGGCAGGAATGGTTTTCAGCAGGTTCTCAATTACGTGTTGGCCCAGTTGGCCCGTCGCGCCGGTAATAGCAATCATGGGGTGACTCCTTAATGTGTCGCTTGTGTTTTATAAAGCTAGCACCTAAACTTACTTTTAGTAAGTACGTACAAAAAGGTAAGTATAAAGATGAGTGCACAGACACTTTCTCAACAACTGCGTGACGGCAATTTGTTTGCCGAGCAGTGTCCGTCGCGTGAGGTGTTAAAGCATGTGACCAGTCGCTGGGGCGTCTTGATCCTGGTGGCGCTACGTGACGGCACACATCGCTTCAGCGATTTGCGGCGTAAAATGGGCGGCGTGAGCGAGAAGATGCTGGCGCAGTCGTTGCAGGCGCTGGAGCAGGATGGGTTTATCACCCGGGTTTCGTATCCGGTGGTGCCACCGCACGTAGAATACAGTTTGACCCCGCTGGGCGAGCAGGTCAGTGATAAAGTCGCCGCGCTGGCGGACTGGATTGAGCTGAATCTGCCACAGGTGTTAGCACAACGGGAAGAACGGGCGGCGTAAAACCTTGCCGGATGGCGGGTGCCACCCGGCATTAACGTTACTTGCTTAAATCCATCTGATAAATTGCGAAGCCGATCTCATCGGTCGCCACTTTTTGCATCGGGTACTGGCCTTCCTCTTTGATAAACGCGGCGGCTTTGTCTCCCGGCGAGGTTTCGAAGCGGATATCCAGTTTCTTCTCGCTGTGAATCGGCGCCAGACGCCAGTTGTTATCGGCCGCCGGATGAATTTCCCCGGCGCGTTGAGATTCCGCGCCAATCCATGCCGCCAGCACCGAGCGATTCTCATCCGGTGACGCAAAGGCAATATGGTTGTCGCCGGTTCCGGCAAACTTACCGCCATAGGCGCGATAGTTATTGGTAGCGACCAGGAAAGTGGCATTTGGGTCAATCGGCTTGCCGTTGAAGGTCAGATTTTTAATCCTTTCTGCGGACGGATTTACCGTCTGGCATTCACCGTCATAGCGTGCGGGCTGTGAGACATCAATCTGGTATTCCACGCCGTCGATCACATCGAAGTTATAGGTACGAAACCCATCCCAGTTGATGAGCGACTGCGGTTTGCTACTGGTGACATCGATCTGATTAAACTGTCCGGCTGAGCATTCCAGCCACTCTTTCACCTCTTTACCACTGGCTTTAACGACCACCAGGGTATTCGGGTACAGGTAAAGGTCAGCGGCATTGCGGAAGGTCAACGGGCCTTTTTCGACTTCGACAAAACTGGCCGGATCGTTCTTGCGTCCGCCAACTTTAAACGGAGCGGCGGCGGAAAGCACCGGCAGTTTCGCCAGATCCGGATCGCCCTGAATGAAATGTTCGACATAGGCTTTCTGTGCGTTATTGACCACCTGAACGGTCGGATCGTCCTGCACCAGCGCCAGATAGCTGTACATGTTATCTGCGGATTTGCCGATCGGCTGGCTGACAAATTCGCGCGTCGCGTCGTGGTCGGCTTTCAGAATCTCCGCCAGTTTGCTGTCTTCGGCAGCGAGTGATTTCTTCGCAGCGGTGTCGTAAATGGGGCGCGCTTCGGCTTTGGCCTGCGTTACCTGCCATTTGCCGCTGTCGTTATTGAGCACCAGATCCACCACGCCCAGATGATCGCCCCACATGCCTGGCATCACCGCCGGCACGCCGTTCAGCGTCCCTTTTACGATATCCGCGCCTTTGATGTTGGCAAAGTCTTTACCGGGGAAGACCGCGTGGGCATGACCAAACATAATTGCATCCACGCCGGGCACTTCACTGAGATAATAAACCGAGTTCTCGGCCATGCTCTGGTACGGGTCAGCAGAGAGTCCTGAATGCGCGATCACCACCACCACATCGGCCCCTTTTTCACGCATTTCTGGGACATAGCGACGTGCGGTTTCGGTAATGTCGTTAACCGTCACTTTGCCGCTCAGGTTCGCTTTATCCCAGGTCATGATCTGCGGAGGGACAAACCCGATATAGCCGATTTTCAGCGTCTGCTTATGGCCTTCCTGATCGACGACATCCGTCTCTTTAATAAGATAAGGGGTAAACAACGGCTTTTTGGTCTTAACGTCGATAATATTGGCGTTAACGTAAGGGAATGACGCGCCTGCCAGCGCTTTTTGCAGATATTCCAGCCCGTAGTTGAACTCATGGTTACCGAGGTTACCAACCGCGTAATCCAGTGTATTCAGCGCTTTGTAGACCGGATGGATCTCGCCTTTTTTCAGTCCCTTTGCCGCCATATAATCGCCCAGCGGACTGCCCTGAATCAGATCGCCATTGTCGACCAGCACGCTGTTTTTGGCTTCATCGCGCGCGGCGTTAATCAGGCTTGCGGTGCGTACCAGTCCGAATTTTTCGGTTGCGGTATCTTTGTAATAATCGAAATCCATCATGTTGCTATGCAAATCAGTGGTTTCCATTATCCGTAGATCAACGGTCGCGGCATTCACGCTGGCCGCGATCAGCGTGGCCAGAAGCGTTGCACTAAACTTAATCATCAGAGGGCATCCTTTTAAGATCTGAAACACAGTAAAAAATGTATTTATATCTTCTTGCTTACAGAACTGTGAAGCATGCATCAGTTTAGCAAGCAAAACCGCAGACACTATCACAGTTGGCGGATTCGCTTTTGATCGGGTATAAGTAAAACAATGAGTTAAGACCACTGCCACAAATGAGGTGGAGAATGTTAGAACACGTATGCCAGCTTGCACGGAACGCGGGCGATGCCATTATGCAGGTTTATGATGGAGTCAAACCGATGGAGATTACCAGCAAGCCGGACGACTCCCCGGTGACAGCGGCCGATATCGCGGCGCACGCGGTGATTCTTGAAGGGTTGACGCAATTGACGCCAGATATTCCAGTGCTCTCCGAAGAGGACCCGCCAGCCTGGGACGTGCGTCGGCACTGGCAGCGCTACTGGTTAGTCGATCCGCTGGATGGCACCAAAGAGTTCATCAAACGCAACGGCGAGTTTACCGTAAATATTGCGCTTATCGAGAAGGGCAAACCGGTACTGGGCGTGGTCTACGCGCCGGTGATGAAAGTGATGTACAGCGCGGCGGACGGCAAAGCCTGGAAAGAAGAGTGCAATGTGCGCAAGCAAATTCAGGTCCGTGACGCGCGTCCGCCGCTGGTGGTGATTAGCCGCTCCCACGCAGACAACGAACTGAAAGAATATTTACAACAGCTGGGCGAGCACCAGACGACGTCGATTGGTTCGTCGCTGAAGTTCTGCCTGGTCGCGGAGGGACAGGCGCAACTGTACCCGCGCTTTGGACCGACCAACGTCTGGGACACCGCTGCGGGCCATGCTGTCGCGGCGGCAGCCGGGGCGCACGTTCACGACTGGCAGGGTAAACCGCTGGACTACACCCCGCGTGAGTCGTTCCTCAACCCCGGCTTTCGGGTCTCTATTTATTGAGTAACTTATGCAGCAGGGTAATCACCTGCTGCACCTCTTCCTGGGTGAGCGCGCCGTCTTTTGCCCACTGTACGCGACCGTCTTTATCAAGCACCGCGATAGCAGAGCTCTCTTCATCCAGTTGCCAGGCTTTACGGGCCACGCCGTTGCTGTCGACAATAAACTGCGACCACGGGTAGAGCTTCTTATTGCTCTCGAGGCTGCTGCGCACAAACATACCGGAGCCAGGAATCGCGTCGTCAGTGTTGACGATCGTCGTGGTCTGGTAAACGTCATGGGGCAGTTTTGCTGCTTTGATCGCTTCAATCAGCGTCGCATTTTTTTCTTTCGCAGAGGTGCGTCCGGCGATGTGCTGAAGGATTCGCACCTTCCCGGGCAACTGTGCGCTGTTCCAGCTTTTATAGCTGAACTTATCATTTTCAAGAATCAATTCGCCGCGATCCGCAATCCCTACCGGCGGGACGCGCTGGCCCGTTTCGAAGCTATGCGCGGAGGCCATCATTGGCGCTAACAGGCACGCCAGCGCGAGAATCTTACGTAAGGTCATGGTGTTTCCTTCTTATTGTTTGCAGGTGATCCGACCACTTAGGTCTGATTTTTAATCATATGTGCGAATGATGCTTTTTCCCGCAAGAGTGATGCCAGTTTGCGGACGGGCGCACAAATCCTGCGAAAAACGAAGGCTTATACTGAGGACCGCACCCTGATTCAGAGATGATTCTGATTAACTGTAATGAAAAGGTAAATAAACTTATACGCGCTGGAAACATCGTACAGATAGTCTATAGTCAAATGGCATTAAATTTTGCGCCTTAGAACGGTTGGACCGATTGTGGGACCACAAGGGCGTGACTTAAGCAGGAGATAACAATGAAAATTTTCCAACGGTACAACCCACTGCAAGTGGCGAAGTACGTGAAGATCCTGTTCCGTGGACGGTTATATATCAAGGACGTTGGCGCTTTTGAGTTTGATAAGGGCAAGATTCTTATCCCAAAAGTGAAGGATAAACAGCATCTGTCTGTGATGTCCGAAGTTAACCGTCAGGTTCTGCGTCTGCAAACTGAGATGGCTTAACCAAAGTGCTATGCAGTAGTTTAAAAAACGGCTCCCATTGGGAGCCGTTGATGTTTCTGGAGCAGGCAGAATAAGCGAATACTACGCTTTAACGTCTCCCTGAACGTCCGGCAGTTTCGGCACCAGTACGCTTGGTTTACTGTCCAGGCGGGTCACCAGCAACTGATCGATACGGTAGTTATCGATATCCACCACTTCGAATTTGTAGCCCGAGAACTTCACGGAATCGGTCCGTTTCGGGATTTTACGCAGCATGAACATCATAAAGCCGCCAATCGTTTCGTAGTTACCTGATTGCGGGAACTCGTCGATATCCAGCACGCGCATCACGTCATCGATCGGCGTACCGCCGTCAATCAGCCAGGAGTTCTCGTCGCGCGCCACAATCTGCTCTTCCAGACCCTGACCGACCAGATCGCCCATTAGCGTGGTCATCACATCATTCAACGTGATGATCCCCACGACCAGCGCGTATTCGTTCATGATCACCGCAAAGTCTTCACCGGCGGTTTTGAAGCTTTCCAGCGCTTCAGAAAGAGTTAGCGTATCCGGAACAATCAGGGTGTTGCGGATCTGCACGCCGCTGTTCAGCGCCATACTCTGATTCGCCAGAACACGATTCAGTAAATCTTTCGAGTCAACGTAACCAATGATGTGGTCAATATCTTCGTTACAGACAAGGAACTTGGAGTGCGGATGTTCCGCCACTTTGTTTTTCAGGCTCTGCTCGTCTTCATGCAGATCGAACCAGATCACGTTTTCACGCGACGTCATCGATGACGGCACGGTGCGCGATTCCAGCTCGAACACGTTCTCAATCAACTCATGTTCCTGTTTACGCAATACGCCTGCGAGCGCCCCAGCTTCCACCACCGCATAAATATCATCAGACGTGATGTCATCCTTGCGCACCATCGGCAATTTGAAGATGCGAAAGATCACGTTCGCCAACCCGTTGAAGAACCACACCAGCGGCGTGAAAACAAACAGACAGAAGCGCATCGGGTTGATGATACGCAAAGCCACAGCTTCTGGCGCAATCATACCGATGCGTTTCGGGGTTAAGTCCGCGAAGAGGATAAACATACCGGTGACCAGCGAGAAGGAGAGAATAAAGCTCAACTGCTCAGAGAGTTCCGGCGACATATAGCGAGAGAATAACGAGTTAAAAGCGGGGGAAAATGCGGCGTCACCGACGATACCGCCAAGAATGGCGACCGCGTTCAGACCGATTTGCACCACCGTGAAGAACATCCCCGGGTTTTCCTGCATTTTCAACACGCGTTGCGCATTGAGATTGCCTTCATCGGCCAGCAGTTTGAGCTTAATTTTACGTGAGGCAGCAAGTGAGATCTCGGATATCGAGAAGAACGCACTCACAGCGATCAGGCAAAGAATAATGAAAATACTGTTTAACATATCTTATCCGGCGTCACGCCAGATCCTCGGAAGGGAAGTTGATAAATCCATGTGGTAAAACTTAATGAAAACCGGCCCGTGGAGGTGAGCCGGTAAGTTCAGGGGCTAGTATAGCGTAAGGGCGGGGCAGGCCGCTAGCGGTGGGTAAACGTCGATCTCTTTCTGTTGGCAAGTGAGAAAACCATCAGCGATAAATCATATCAAATGTCGCCGTTGCGTTGACGTCTCCGGCCTCGATGGCATCGCTCAGACGAATCAGCCACGCCTGAAAAGGCAAGGTAATCGTCGTTGAATCTGCATTGCTCAGTAAATAAACCTCTTTTCCGAAGGTGACGGGCTGGTAGTTATACATCACTTGTACGCCAACACCGCGAGCGGAGGAACTCTGATTAGGATTATCCAACGCCAACGTCTTTTTTTGACCGTCGGTGGTGGTGCCGTCAAATTTTATGTTCACATTCGTGCCCTGTTCGCAATTAAGAACAATATCAAAGCTTACGGGAGAGGTGGTGTTGCCGGAACGAGGAAGTGATGTGATAGCAATCCCCTGTGATCCTGTTAATGGGACGGTAATATCTTTGGTTTCAATATCACAGCCAACAGATTGCACGAACACCGAGGTTGGATTAAAGGACATTAAATACTGACGGGCAGAGCCAAACACACGTTCAACGCTGTAATTAGTTAAATTCAGGACACCGGTAGTAATTCGTGACCCGGTAGCAATTAATTGAACTTTAAAGTAATTTTGTTGCTTGTAAGCGTAACTCGCCTTAGCTTGCTCAGTCCCATGCGGCCAGGCCATGGGGATTAAATTGGACATATCCTGACCGGCCAGGATTTTTATACCAATGCCAGGATTGTTCGTTTCATAAACATAGGAAGTAGAAATGTCACTTACCGGTGTCTTTGCTGATTGATAGCCTGATTCAACCACTTGATCAGTATAACAATAGATATCCGCCATAGTGGAGGCAGTGATAACGGGGCTTTCCCAAAGAATAGTATCTGCCGGGTTAGTATAATTTAACCTTAATGCAGGTATATTGATTTGCTGTAAAACGGTACTTGTACCGTTCCTCAGGGTACAATCTGCCCATGCTGAGCAGGATAAAGATATTGCACAGACACTAAAGAAAATACGCAGTATCCAGGTCAGTATAAAACGTGAAATCATAATTAATCCGTAAAGTAGTAACGCTAAATCATATCGAATGTCGCCGTTGCGTTGACATCTACGGTCTTAATAGCGCGGTTAAGCCTATTAAACAGGTCTGACAGGACAAGGTCACTTGTGTTGTTATGTGAGTTAATAAATCATATTGTCCAATGAAATAAACAGGTTGGATATTGGATGGAATTTGAATACCGCCCCCTTGAGCAGAGGAGGGTATATCAACATTATCTAACTGAAGCATAGTGTTTTTTCCATTTATCGTCGTACTATTAAATTTTATGCTGGTACGGATCATTTTCAGACAGGTAACATTAATATCGGACGCGTACCGGTGTTGTGGTATCTCCATGAGGAGAAAGAGACGTTATCACGGCAGCACGGACTCATTCTTTATTTCGCATCTTGTCACCTGGCAATATTAATGGCATTCCAGCGAGAGGCGCATTACGGTCGCTTCGCTGTCAGCGCTTTCGGATAATGAGGGGACGTGCGTCTCACAAGTATGATCACTGCCATTTCCCCATAGGGCCACCAGTTTCATCCCTTTGGAGACACCGGTGATATAAACCTGACCGTGATCGTCGACGAGGCTGGTTGGGTTCTCTTCCTCTTGCGGGGTTGAGACCAGAGCGCCAAAGGGAACAGTACTATTACCGTGCAGCAATGTAAAAAGCACACGTGCTCCACTGCGCACTTTATAATCCGCGAGAGCCACTGCACCACGAGTCGGTACGACAGTTTTTACCGGATCGCTAATATCACTATTTCTACTGCCACTGGTATTCAGCGATATAGTGTTTTGCCGATAGGGATTACTGTAAGGAACTACGGCATAACCACGTTTATCCGTATAAATACCTGATGCGCCGCTGACGTTAATATTTGCGGCACCGGGTGCGCGAACTAATGTCATGGTTTCCGGTAAGGTTTGCGCTAAGGTTACACCAAAAGGATGAGCGATTATGCCGCCCTGTGCACTGTAATTCACGCGCTGACTATTATTATCATAACTGTAACCACCGCTCAGTGTACCGGATGAGCCGCGATAAGCGGCATTCATGCTGCCGCTTGTTGCGTTGTTCTGCTCTGAGTATGACTGTTGTATATTGTAAGTTAAGTTATTGTCTTTCAGCGCAATGCCATTAATACCAAGCTGGTGTCCCGCATTGCCTTGCTGTGAAGAGTTAAGTGCATAAGTCGCCCAGGTTTGCGGCAACCATTTATCCAATGGAATACCAATGGTTAATAAATATTGCGTATCCGTTTGGCTGGTGGGCATCTGCGTTTGTGACGCGTTAAATGAGTACGAAACATTATTGAGCATCACGTTATAGCCTAACGTGAAATTACGCTCAGACTTATTCAGTTTCCAGTAATCCTGCTGATAAGCCGACAGATATAAGCTACCCCATTCTCCCAATGCTTGACTGATGTTGATTTGTGCACGGCTCCGGCGGTTATAGAGATCTCTGTAGGAGTACATATCATCGGCTATATCCGCTGAGTCTCGATGGTTAAGTGTTTCCGCAAAAGTGTAAAAATTTGCAGAAGAATAGCGATAACTGGCGATAGTCAGGTTAGTGTTAGTCGCATCTATGTTTTTCGCATACTGAAGACGGTATGACATACCGGTTTCATTTTGATCATCATTAAGCTGGCTTTTGGCCTGAGTGGCATCAAAAGAAATTGAGCCCACAGCGTGCAAATCCATACCAATACCCAGAGCAGCAGACTGATATATATCGGTACCAATCAGCCCACCATAGACAGTCATTCCCCATGGCATACCATAAATAAGCTGAGCCTGGCCGAAATCAGGCGCGTCGGAAACATCATTGCTCTGATATTTGCCGTAGGCCACGCTATAACTATAACTGCCACTACGCAGCATGACCGGTAAGGAGGAAGACGATTGGGTAAAAGTATGTTCGCTGCCGTCAACTTCGGTCACGATAACGTCGAAGTCACTCCCGGATGAAACCTGATTAATATCCCGAATTTCAAACGTGCCAGGAGCGACGTAGGTTTCGTAAATTTTATAGCCATTTTGTTTGATGGTGACTTTAGCATCACTGTGCGCGATACCACGAATCAGCGGCGCAAATCCTTGCTCGCTATAAGGATGCATAGTGGAATCAGAATAGACTCTGACGCCGCGAAACTGAATGCTATCAAAAATGTCCGAAGGTGTGCTGCTGTCCCCGGCTAAAAATTGGCTGCGCAACGTTTTAATATCATGCGTCAACGTTGTTGAAAGCTCGTCCCACTTTTCGCCGGAATAGTTCGATACATTGCGCAGCCGCCATCCGCCAAGATTAGCACCCGAGTTTAAACTTAAAAAATTACTGTTTGTATTTCCGTCGCTACTGTTTCGGGCGTACAACTGTGATCCACTATAATAGTAGCCTAACAGGAGGGCAGGTAAGCCATCATCCCATAATTCGGGTGAGACCGCGTCTTTCGCTTCCTGATTTAAGGCTATCTGTGGTACGCGGATATCCAGACGCTGCGTTTTCTCGCTATAGGTATAACTGGCACCGTCTATATATTGCCCAATATTCCCAATGGTGTCTTCGTCCTTCACTTTTTGAAAGCCTGAGAGCACATCAACGTTGACACCGTAACGACGTAAATCTGCTTTGGTGAGAGCAGGAACAAGTCGGTTTCTATCTGTAGAGAGTTTGTAGTTGATTTCTTTTTTCTCTACATAATTAGAATTAAAATAAATAGTTGATAAAAAACTGCCTTCCAGCATTTCGTTATCGGCAATATACTTTTGCAGGATATTGCTGTCGGCGAGTGGCGTATCATGGCTTAAGGCGTTCAGATTAAACTGGTCTTCCGCAACGGCATAAGTGCTCAAGAGCATTACCGCTAAGGAAGGTGCGAACAAGTTCCTGATATGAGATCATCATATTCATCCGGAGCGCATCCCAGAGGGACATCATGAGCCATCAACTCACCTTCGCCGATAGTGAATTCAGCACTAAGCGCCGTCAGACCCGAAAAGAGATTTTCCTCTCCCGCATGGAGCAGATTCTGCCATGGCAGAATATGACCGCTGTCATCGAGCCGTTTTATCCCAAGGCGGGCAATGGCCGACGGCCCTATCCGCTGGAGACCATGCTGCGTATTCACTGCATGCAGCATTGGTACAACCTGAGCGACGGTGCCATGGAAGATGCCCTGTACGAAATCGCCTCCATGCGCCTGTTTGCCCGATTATCCCTGGATAGCGCCCTGCCGGATCGCACCACCATCATGAATTTCCGCCACCTGCTCGAGCAGCATCAACTGGCCCGTCAATTGTTCAAGACCATCAATCGCTGGCTGGCCGAAGCAGGCGTCATGATGACCCA
>NZ_JAOWCD010000083.1:0-5030 GCF_030337175.1 Citrobacter sp. Ca225
GTAAGCGTCGTCTGAGTACCGTCTGGTCCCGAATCCAGGATCCTGTAACTTAAGCACCCACTTATTTTGCAGGTGGACACCTCATGCGCGCTAAAGAAAGACTTCCCCGGAAACACTATTCCCCTGAATTCAAAATGGAACTGGTCAGGCTGGCTCTTGAAGAAGAAGGCAGTATTGCCGCACTGGCCCGGAAACATGACGTCAATGATAACCTGCTCTTTAAATGGATAAGGCTCTGGCAGCGTGAAGGGCGGGTCTGTCGGCCCCGAAAAAACTCATCGTCGCTTCCTGCCCTGATACCCGTGCAGCTTCAGGCGGGCTCTTCTCTCCCAACCTTCGAACTACCATCCTGCTCTCCTCCCGCTACCTGCCACATAAAATGTCGGGGAGGAGAAATAACACTGACTCATCCCTCTGCTGAACTCATGAGCACTGTCCTGCGCGAACTGATGCGGGGGCCGGTATGATAAATCTTCCCGCAGGCACAAAAATCTGGCTGGTTGCCGGTATCACCGATATGCGCAACGGCTTCAATGGCCTCGCCGCAAAGGTGCAGACCGCGCTGAAAGATGACCCGATGTCCGGCCACGTCTTCATCTTCCGGGGACGCAGCGGCAGTCAGGTAAAACTGCTCTGGTCCACCGGCGATGGTCTGTGCCTGCTGACAAAGCGACTGGAACGTGGTCGCTTCGCCTGGCCCTCAGCCCGCGATGGCAAAGTGTTCCTGACGCCGGCGCAACTGGCGATGCTGATGGAAGGTATCGACTGGCGACAGCCAAAGCGGTTACTGACATCCCTGACCATGTTGTAGCGCTCTTTATCCTGGTTGTCGCAGAATAAGCCTGGTAAAATACAGGATTATGAACGATACCTCTTCTGACGACATCCTTCTGCTGAAACAGCGCCTGGCCGAACAGGAAGCGTTGATCCACGCCCTGCAGGAAAAGCTGAGCAACCGGGAACGCGAAATAGACCATCTGCAGGCGCAACTGGATAAGCTGCGCCGGATGAACTTCGGCAGTCGTTCCGAAAAGGTATCTCGCCGTATCGCGCAAATGGAAGCTGACCTGAACCTGCTGCAGCAGGAAAGCGATACGCTGACCGGCCGGGTGGATGACCCGGCAGTGCAGCGCCCGCTGCGTCAGACCCGCACCCGCAAACCGTTCCCTGAGTCACTCCCACGGGATGAGAAGCGGCTGCTGCCGACTGAGCCGTGTTGCCCGGAGTGCGGTGGTTCGCTGAGTTACCTGGGTGAGGATGCCGCCGAACAGCTGGAGCTGATGCGCAGCGCCTTCCGGGTTATCCGGACAGTCCGTGAAAAGCATGCCTGCCGTCGGTGCGATCGCATCGTTCAGGCCCCGGCTCCTTCGCGCCCCATCGAACGGGGGATCGCCGGACCGGGGCTGCTGGCCCGAGTGCTGACCTCAAAGTATGCAGAGCACACACCGCTGTATCGCCAGTCGGAGATCTATGCCCGCCAGGGTGTAGTGTTGAGTCGTTCTGTACTGTCGGGCTGGGTGGATGCGTGTTGTCGTCTGCTGGCACCGCTGGATGAAGCCCTTCAGCACTATGTCCTGACCGACGGCAAACTCCATGCTGACGATACGCCTGTCCCGGTGCTGTTGCCGGGCAATAAGAAGACGAAGACCGGGCGCTTATGGACGTACGTTCGAGACGACCGCAACGCCGGATCAGCGCTGGCCCCCGCAGTGTGGTTCGCTTACAGCCCGGACAGAAAAGGTATCCACCCTCAGACCCATCTTGCAGGCTTCAGTGGCGTACTGCAGGCTGATGCCTACGCCGGGTTCAACGAGCTCTACCGCGACGGCCATATAAAGGAAGCCGCGTGCTGGGCCCATGCCCGCCGAAAAATCCACGATGTTCACGTCCGTACCCCGTCAGCCCTGACGGAGGAGGCGCTGAAACGGATCGGCGAGCTGTATGCCATCGAGTCGGAGCTCAGAGGTAAAAGAGCAGAGGAACGGCAGGCAGTCCGGCACCAAAAAGTGCTGCCGCTGCTGGCGTCACTGGAGGGGTGGCTGCGGGAGAAACAGAAAACCCTCTCAAGGCACTCAGAACTGGCGAAGGCGTTCGGGTATGCGCTGAACCAGTGGCCGGCGCTGACCCGCTATGCAGAAGATGGCTGGGTGGAGGTGGATAATAACATTGCCGAAAACGCCCTACGACTGGTCAGTCTGGGGAGAAAAAACTGGCTGTTCTTCGGCTCGGATCATGGTGGTGAGCGCGGTGCGTCACTGTACAGTCTTATCGGGACGTGCAAATTAAACGGCGTGGATCCGGAACGCTATCTGCATCATGTACTTGATGTCATCGCCGACTGGCCTGTGAACCGGGTGGGTGCTCTGCTCCCGTGGCGGGTTACTCTGCCTGCCTGACCAGCTTCACTTCGTCAATACGGTTCTCACTGCACGCTTACCTTTATCTGGCGTACCGTTCCAGTTCAGCTAAGCGGGCTGTGTACCCTTCTGCTTGGTAATCTGGGTTGGCCGCATGTCTGGTTATGGTCGGTGATGGGAATAAGTATTTATGCCCTCGGGACAGGAATGCTGTATCCCGTCCTGTTCCGTTTTGCGCTTTTTTCTCATTCCCTGCCTAAAGGCACCGTATCAGCAACCATTAACATTATTGCATTAAGTTTTATGGCGACCTCAGTAGAGCTGGCCCGCTGGTTCTATTTTCAGGCTGGTGGCAGGATAGCTTTCCATTTTCTGGCGATGGTGGCAGGAATTATCGTCATGATACTGGTTTTTCGTTTGTTAAAACTACGCCAGCAACATCTGAATCAGACCGTCTGAGAATATGAGTTACGGCTCTGCCAGCAAAATTGGCAGGCTAATGATGGGGCTACGGCCCCATGTCCTGCATGGTACAGGTCGCTTCGAAACCGAACCTCCGGATGGTTTCAAACATGGCCACAGGCTTGACACTGTTTTGCTGCAAATGAAACTTGGTGAAGGAATAGTGCTCTGCCAGAAGATTCGGGTCTTATGCTCTGAGGCAGGAATAAGGGAGCATCTGCCCCCTTCATCTTTATTTCAATCGCTTACCTGTTTCATCAACGACTTTCTCACCATCTTCCTTAGCGAAAGCCGCTTTCTGAGCATCTGGAAGGATATCCAGAACCACCTCGGAAGGACGACACAGTTTAGTTCCCAGTGGCGTCACCACAATCGGACGGTTAATCAGGATCGGATGCTGCAACATAAAGTCTATTATCTGGTTGTCAGTAAACTTATCTTCGGCAAGCCCCAGTTCTTCATAAGGCTCGACGTTTTTACGCAGCAAAGCCCGGACGGAAATGCCCATATCCGCAATGAGTTTGACCAGCTCATCGCGAGACGGTGGAGTTTCAAGGTAATGAATAACGGTCGGTTCATTACCGCTGTTGCGGATCATCTCAAGCGTGTTACGCGACGTACCGCAGGCCGGGTTGTGATATATGGTGATGTTGCTCATATCAGTATCTCATTACAAAGTGAAAGAGAGACGTAGCGCCAGCGCCGCCAGCGTTACAAACAGCACAGGCAGAGTCATAATAATCCCGGTGCGGAAATAGTATCCCCACGTGATGGTCATATTCTTCTGTGAAAGTACATGCAGCCAGAGCAGCGTTGCAAGGCTACCAATAGGTGTAATTTTCGGCCCCAGATCGCAGCCAATCACGTTAGCGTAGATCATCGCCTCTTTAATAACGCCGGTGGCAGTGCTTCCCTCGATAGAGAGCGCGCCAACCAGCACCGTAGGCATGTTGTTCATAATGGAAGACAGGATTGCTGTCAGGAAGCCAGTCCCCAGCGTCGCGACCCAGAGTCCTTTATCCGCCAGTACGTTCAGCACACCTGAAAGGTATTCGGTTAGTCCGGCGTTGCGCAGACCGTAGACCACCAGGTACATCCCCAGTGAGAAGATGACGATCTGCCATGGCGCACCGCGCAGCACTTTGCCGGTGTTAATGGCATGGCCTCGTTTCGCCACAGTAAACAGAATGACAGCGCCTACAGCAGCAATCGCGCTGACCGGGATACCCAACGGCTCAAGGACGAAAAAGCCAACCAGAAGAAGAATCAACACTATCCAGCCAGTTCTGAAGGTTGCCAGATCTTTAATCGCCTTTGTCGGTGCCTTAAGGAGAGCCCGATCGTAAGTCGGTGGAATATCTTTGCGGAAGAACAGATGCAGCATCACCAGCGTGGCAACAATGGCGGCAATATCCACCGGCACCATCACCGATGCATATTCAGTGAATCCCAGACCAAAGAAGTCCGCCGAGACGATATTCACCAGGTTCGACACGATAAGCGGCAGGCTGGCAGTATCGGCAATAAACCCGGCAGCCATGACGAATGCCAGCGTGGTGCCTTTGCTGAACCCTAATGCCAGCAGCATGGCGATGACTATCGGCGTCAGAATCAATGCCGCTCCATCGTTGGCAAACAGTGCCGCCACCGCCGCACCGAGCAGAACGATATACGTAAAGAGCAAACGGCCATGACCATTACCCCAACGTGAAACATGCAGTGCCGCCCATTCGAAAAAACCAGATTCATCGAGCAGCAGGCTGATAATAATTACGGCAATAAATGTTGCCGTCGCGTTCCAGACGATATTCCACACCACCGGAATATCGCTTACATGCACAACGCCAGAAATCAAAGCCAGTCCTGCGCCCAGCGTCGCGCTCCAGCCGATCCCTAAACCCTTAGGCTGCCAGATAACCAAAACAATGGTCAGGACAAAAATAACGCCTGCCAGTAACATACATCCTCCTGACAGGGCGACTTTGCCGCCCTGTAAATACAAAAAAATTAACTCATCAACTTTCTGAGCTTTTCAATACCGGCGGGCTCTGACGCCAATACCGGAACGAGCGCTATACGGTCAGCATGCTGATTCTTAACAGCCTCAATCTGAGGCAGTTCCTGCCGGGCGCGCTGGCAAAGCAACGGAGAACGCGTATCCGCAATGGAAAGGCTGTTATTGATAATCCAGCCCCACGGATGAATCCCCGC
>NZ_JAOWCD010000084.1:0-6410 GCF_030337175.1 Citrobacter sp. Ca225
GTAAGCGTCGTCTGAGTACCGTCTGGTCCCGAATCCAGGATCCTGTAACTTAAGCACCCACTTATTTTGCAGGTGGACACCTCATGCGCGCTAAAGAAAGACTTCCCCGGAAACACTATTCCCCTGAATTCAAAATGGAACTGGTCAGGCTGGCTCTTGAAGAAGAAGGCAGTATTGCCGCACTGGCCCGGAAACATGACGTCAATGATAACCTGCTCTTTAAATGGATAAGGCTCTGGCAGCGTGAAGGGCGGGTCTGTCGGCCCCGAAAAAACTCATCGTCGCTTCCTGCCCTGATACCCGTGCAGCTTCAGGCGGGCTCTTCTCTCCCAACCTTCGAACTACCATCCTGCTCTCCTCCCGCTACCTGCCACATAAAATGTCGGGGAGGAGAAATAACACTGACTCATCCCTCTGCTGAACTCATGAGCACTGTCCTGCGCGAACTGATGCGGGGGCCGGTATGATAAATCTTCCCGCAGGCACAAAAATCTGGCTGGTTGCCGGTATCACCGATATGCGCAACGGCTTCAATGGCCTCGCCGCAAAGGTGCAGACCGCGCTGAAAGATGACCCGATGTCCGGCCACGTCTTCATCTTCCGGGGACGCAGCGGCAGTCAGGTAAAACTGCTCTGGTCCACCGGCGATGGTCTGTGCCTGCTGACAAAGCGACTGGAACGTGGTCGCTTCGCCTGGCCCTCAGCCCGCGATGGCAAAGTGTTCCTGACGCCGGCGCAACTGGCGATGCTGATGGAAGGTATCGACTGGCGACAGCCAAAGCGGTTACTGACATCCCTGACCATGTTGTAGCGCTCTTTATCCTGGTTGTCGCAGAATAAGCCTGGTAAAATACAGGATTATGAACGATACCTCTTCTGACGACATCCTTCTGCTGAAACAGCGCCTGGCCGAACAGGAAGCGTTGATCCACGCCCTGCAGGAAAAGCTGAGCAACCGGGAACGCGAAATAGACCATCTGCAGGCGCAACTGGATAAGCTGCGCCGGATGAACTTCGGCAGTCGTTCCGAAAAGGTATCTCGCCGTATCGCGCAAATGGAAGCTGACCTGAACCTGCTGCAGCAGGAAAGCGATACGCTGACCGGCCGGGTGGATGACCCGGCAGTGCAGCGCCCGCTGCGTCAGACCCGCACCCGCAAACCGTTCCCTGAGTCACTCCCACGGGATGAGAAGCGGCTGCTGCCGACTGAGCCGTGTTGCCCGGAGTGCGGTGGTTCGCTGAGTTACCTGGGTGAGGATGCCGCCGAACAGCTGGAGCTGATGCGCAGCGCCTTCCGGGTTATCCGGACAGTCCGTGAAAAGCATGCCTGCCGTCGGTGCGATCGCATCGTTCAGGCCCCGGCTCCTTCGCGCCCCATCGAACGGGGGATCGCCGGACCGGGGCTGCTGGCCCGAGTGCTGACCTCAAAGTATGCAGAGCACACACCGCTGTATCGCCAGTCGGAGATCTATGCCCGCCAGGGTGTAGTGTTGAGTCGTTCTGTACTGTCGGGCTGGGTGGATGCGTGTTGTCGTCTGCTGGCACCGCTGGATGAAGCCCTTCAGCACTATGTCCTGACCGACGGCAAACTCCATGCTGACGATACGCCTGTCCCGGTGCTGTTGCCGGGCAATAAGAAGACGAAGACCGGGCGCTTATGGACGTACGTTCGAGACGACCGCAACGCCGGATCAGCGCTGGCCCCCGCAGTGTGGTTCGCTTACAGCCCGGACAGAAAAGGTATCCACCCTCAGACCCATCTTGCAGGCTTCAGTGGCGTACTGCAGGCTGATGCCTACGCCGGGTTCAACGAGCTCTACCGCGACGGCCATATAAAGGAAGCCGCGTGCTGGGCCCATGCCCGCCGAAAAATCCACGATGTTCACGTCCGTACCCCGTCAGCCCTGACGGAGGAGGCGCTGAAACGGATCGGCGAGCTGTATGCCATCGAGTCGGAGCTCAGAGGTAAAAGAGCAGAGGAACGGCAGGCAGTCCGGCACCAAAAAGTGCTGCCGCTGCTGGCGTCACTGGAGGGGTGGCTGCGGGAGAAACAGAAAACCCTCTCAAGGCACTCAGAACTGGCGAAGGCGTTCGGGTATGCGCTGAACCAGTGGCCGGCGCTGACCCGCTATGCAGAAGATGGCTGGGTGGAGGTGGATAATAACATTGCCGAAAACGCCCTACGACTGGTCAGTCTGGGGAGAAAAAACTGGCTGTTCTTCGGCTCGGATCATGGTGGTGAGCGCGGTGCGTCACTGTACAGTCTTATCGGGACGTGCAAATTAAACGGCGTGGATCCGGAACGCTATCTGCATCATGTACTTGATGTCATCGCCGACTGGCCTGTGAACCGGGTGGGTGCTCTGCTCCCGTGGCGGGTTACTCTGCCTGCCTGACCAGCTTCACTTCGTCAATACGGTTCTCACTGCACGCTTACGCAAAAGTGGACACTTCGCTAAGAAAGTCTGGGGTCAAGTCTTGCAACGTGCACAACGTGCTTTGGCAAGGTCTGCTTTTGGCACATAAGAAATATTCAGAAATTTCGAATACTACATTAGCTCACTCACTTTACTGCAAAAACCGTAACCAACGTTTTCATTGAGTCACCCGAAACCATAACAAAGTGCATTTTGCTACCAACATGCTGCCAAAACTCGGCCTCTTGTGCATATTTTTTGGCTTTTTGGATAGAGGCACTTTCTGGTAACTGGGTTTTAGTTAGCCTTGGGCATAGCAGCTTTGTGCACAAAGCCTTCTAAGGATGCTTAGGTACACCGTCTGAAAGCCGCATTTAATCCCGATGTGCGGCCCTGTGGCTGCGTAAACAGGTTAATGGTGATTGGTTCTTGCAAACCACATGCAAGTTCTATCAGCGTTTCAGTCACGCTCCGAAAGGTACACGGTTATCCTGATAAGGTGTGATCCCTCTGACAATCTGATGACGTCACTACGCTCCGCTTGTTGCTGTATCACCAACGGGGCTTTATGGCTGCAATTGTCTAAATCAGAGGGTTGCACAAGTTATACTCGAAAGTTAATCTGAGATAAATCTTAGATTGCCAGAGGTCTCTTGATGTTTTCAAAATCAAATCGAACATACAAGTATGGCGACCAACCGATAAGAATCACTACTGTGCGAGTGGTTGAGGAACAGTTCAGAGGGGCGGCAACTGCTAAGCAAGTGGATGATTACCTTAGAGGAATATTCCCACACTATAAAGATGATACCCGCCTTAACCTAATAGTTAACACGGTTAATTGCAATCGGAGCTATTGGAGTTTCAACAAAACAGCCAGACGCACAGATGATGTGACTCATCGCCATCATCAATATGATCGATTATTCAAGCGCGGAAACATTTTTGAAATCTATCAACCCTCTATTCATGGCATATGGGAGTTATATCAGGATCAGCAAGGAAAATGGTGTTACCGTCAAGTGAAGTCGGAGTTTGAAGAAGCAGTAGAGGCTGCTGCTAAATTACCCTCATCTACACGGGAACAGATTTTAGCAACGGAAAGTAAAACTCCAGTGCTAACCGAAGTAACAACACGAGTTTATAAGCGAAGCCCGTATGTAGTTGCCGAAGTTCTTTTAAGGGCTAAGGGTAAGTGCCAAAGCTGTAAGCGTGATGCGCCTTTCTTGAAAGAAGATGGTACACCATTTCTCGAAGTTCACCACATTGAGTGGCTTTCTAAAGGCGGGGAAGATTCCGTGGAAAATGCTATAGCATTGTGTCCTAATTGCCATAGGCAAGCTCATTATGGTGCTTTAGAATTAGTGGCGGTTAACAAGCAAGGTTGAACATAACTTCCCGATAACCTCGCCACGCTCAGTGGCGATATAATAGGAGGCCTTACGAGTTAGGGACGGCTCTTCGAAAATCCAGATGATGAAATTTCGGGTGATATTTATATAGATCTGGAACATCTCACAAGCCAACCAGCTAGGACGGGTAGACATTTTCTTGTGTGTTGTAACTACTTACTCAAAGCACGTTTATCTTCCCTCGATTTTACAGCACTACTAATTGTCCCTCGACTACAGGCCATAATTTTCTGAACCTGGCTCCAAGAACTACCGCTATCGAGCAACCGATTAATTGCATCGTATCGAGCCTGATTGACCTGACGCCCCTTATATTTTCCCTCCTTTTGAGCTTTATTAATCCCCTGCCTTTGACGTTCCCGGCGTTGTTCATAATCACGACGAGCCACAGCAGCCAGCATATCAAGCAACATATCGTTGATTGCAGCAAACATGCGACTATCAAAATCATGGCTCGCTGAAGCAATCCAGGTTGTCGGTACGTTGATGGCCATCACTCGAATATCCTTCTGGCGAATCAACTTCTTCAGGCTGTTCCAGTCTTCACCAGTTAAGCGTGAAAGCCGATCAACATCTTCAATGAGGAGAATATCGTTCTGTCGGCAGTCGTTCAGCAGTCTGAATAATTCCGGTCGGTCGAGCCGCGAACCAGATTCATTCTCGATGTAGTAATTGCAGATGTTAAGGCCACGCTCATCAGCAAAGCTATCGATCGCAGCGAGTGCGCGAGAAGCGTCTTGTTCAGATGTTGAGGCGCGTAAATAAGCCCGGACAAAGCTTTGCGGTACGGTATGAGTCACAATGTCGAACCAGTTCAATTTAGGTTATTAAAGCATAACCATATAGTACCTGTTTCGCATGGTATTTTAAAGGCATACTCTAAAAGAACCAAAAAACAAATAATGAGTAGATGTGACCTTGTCACTACACACTCATAAACTCAAACACTCATATACACAAGACAACTCAAATGAGTAGATACTCCTTAACTCATATACACATAAACTCATATTAACCTTTACTCATACAAAGAGTATGATAAACTCAAAAACTCACAGGAGTAATTGAGTAGACACACAATTGAGGATTTGAGTATGAAGGTGATCTCATTTCTGAATCCGAAAGGGGGTTCAGGTAAAACAACTGCCGTAATCAACATAGCCACTGCGTTGAGCAGGAGCGGATACAACATTGCTGTGGTAGATACAGATCCACAAATGAGCCTGACGAACTGGAGCAAAGCGGGCAAGGCAGCATTTGACGTATTTACAGCAGCATCTGAAAAAGACGTCTATGGAATCCGAAAAGATCTGGCGGACTATGACTTTGCTATTGTGGACGGGGCAGGTTCACTCTCAGTAATCACCTCCGCAGCCGTCATGGTAAGCGATCTGGTAATTATCCCTGTCACCCCCAGCCCTCTGGATTTCTCCGCAGCAGGAAGCGTCGTTACTGTTCTGGAAGCACAGGCTTACAGCCGCAAAGTTGAAGCCCGCTTTCTGATCACCCGTAAGATAGAAATGGCAACCATGTTGAATGTGCTTAAAGAAAGTATCAAAGACACCGGTGTTAAAGCATTTCGTACAGCTATTACACAACGTCAGGTTTACGTGAAATCAATTCTTGATGGCGACAGCGTGTTTGAATCCAGTGATGGTGCTGCAAAAGGTGAAATAGAAATCCTTACAAAAGAGATAGTTAGAATGTTTGAGTAATTACACATTTACTCATATAATCAAATAAGTATAAAAACCGGAGTAGCCTGAATGTCACTTGAAAAAGCGCATACGTCAGTAAAAAAAATGACCTTTGGTGAAAACAGAGATCTGGAACGAGTAGTAACAGCACCAGTATCATCTGGAAAAATCAAACGTGTTAACGTTAATTTTGATGAAGAAAAGCACACTCGGTTTAAGGCTGCATGCGCCAGGAAAGGTACATCAATCACTGACGTGGTGAACCAGCTTGTAGATAACTGGCTCAAAGAAAACGAATAATTGGAAGCCGAAGCGAACAGACAGGCCGACGCAAAACAACTGTTCTCAAAGCAGCTCTGGCTATGTACAACAGCCAATAGTTACTTGATTCTGCAAAACTTAGGGAAGGTGCGAACAAGTTCCTGATATGAGATCATCATATTCATCCGGAGCGCATCCCAGAGGGACATCATGAGCCATCAACTCACCTTCGCCGATAGTGAATTCAGCACTAAGCGCCGTCAGACCCGAAAAGAGATTTTCCTCTCCCGCATGGAGCAGATTCTGCCATGGCAGAATATGACCGCTGTCATCGAGCCGTTTTATCCCAAGGCGGGCAATGGCCGACGGCCCTATCCGCTGGAGACCATGCTGCGTATTCACTGCATGCAGCATTGGTACAACCTGAGCGACGGTGCCATGGAAGATGCCCTGTACGAAATCGCCTCCATGCGCCTGTTTGCCCGATTATCCCTGGATAGCGCCCTGCCGGATCGCACCACCATCATGAATTTCCGCCACCTGCTCGAGCAGCATCAACTGGCCCGTCAATTGTTCAAGACCATCAATCGCTGGCTGGCCGAAGCAGGCGTCATGATGACCCA
>NZ_JAOWCD010000085.1:0-17435 GCF_030337175.1 Citrobacter sp. Ca225
GTAAGCGTGCAGTGAGAACCGTATTGACGAAGTGAAGCTGGTCAGGCAGGCAGAGTAACCCGCCACGGGAGCAGAGCACCCACCCGGTTCACAGGCCAGTCGGCGATGACATCAAGTACATGATGCAGATAGCGTTCCGGATCCACGCCGTTTAATTTGCACGTCCCGATAAGACTGTACAGTGACGCACCGCGCTCACCACCATGATCCGAGCCGAAGAACAGCCAGTTTTTTCTCCCCAGACTGACCAGTCGTAGGGCGTTTTCGGCAATGTTATTATCCACCTCCACCCAGCCATCTTCTGCATAGCGGGTCAGCGCCGGCCACTGGTTCAGCGCATACCCGAACGCCTTCGCCAGTTCTGAGTGCCTTGAGAGGGTTTTCTGTTTCTCCCGCAGCCACCCCTCCAGTGACGCCAGCAGCGGCAGCACTTTTTGGTGCCGGACTGCCTGCCGTTCCTCTGCTCTTTTACCTCTGAGCTCCGACTCGATGGCATACAGCTCGCCGATCCGTTTCAGCGCCTCCTCCGTCAGGGCTGACGGGGTACGGACGTGAACATCGTGGATTTTTCGGCGGGCATGGGCCCAGCACGCGGCTTCCTTTATATGGCCGTCGCGGTAGAGCTCGTTGAACCCGGCGTAGGCATCAGCCTGCAGTACGCCACTGAAGCCTGCAAGATGGGTCTGAGGGTGGATACCTTTTCTGTCCGGGCTGTAAGCGAACCACACTGCGGGGGCCAGCGCTGATCCGGCGTTGCGGTCGTCTCGAACGTACGTCCATAAGCGCCCGGTCTTCGTCTTCTTATTGCCCGGCAACAGCACCGGGACAGGCGTATCGTCAGCATGGAGTTTGCCGTCGGTCAGGACATAGTGCTGAAGGGCTTCATCCAGCGGTGCCAGCAGACGACAACACGCATCCACCCAGCCCGACAGTACAGAACGACTCAACACTACACCCTGGCGGGCATAGATCTCCGACTGGCGATACAGCGGTGTGTGCTCTGCATACTTTGAGGTCAGCACTCGGGCCAGCAGCCCCGGTCCGGCGATCCCCCGTTCGATGGGGCGCGAAGGAGCCGGGGCCTGAACGATGCGATCGCACCGACGGCAGGCATGCTTTTCACGGACTGTCCGGATAACCCGGAAGGCGCTGCGCATCAGCTCCAGCTGTTCGGCGGCATCCTCACCCAGGTAACTCAGCGAACCACCGCACTCCGGGCAACACGGCTCAGTCGGCAGCAGCCGCTTCTCATCCCGTGGGAGTGACTCAGGGAACGGTTTGCGGGTGCGGGTCTGACGCAGCGGGCGCTGCACTGCCGGGTCATCCACCCGGCCGGTCAGCGTATCGCTTTCCTGCTGCAGCAGGTTCAGGTCAGCTTCCATTTGCGCGATACGGCGAGATACCTTTTCGGAACGACTGCCGAAGTTCATCCGGCGCAGCTTATCCAGTTGCGCCTGCAGATGGTCTATTTCGCGTTCCCGGTTGCTCAGCTTTTCCTGCAGGGCGTGGATCAACGCTTCCTGTTCGGCCAGGCGCTGTTTCAGCAGAAGGATGTCGTCAGAAGAGGTATCGTTCATAATCCTGTATTTTACCAGGCTTATTCTGCGACAACCAGGATAAAGAGCGCTACAACATGGTCAGGGATGTCAGTAACCGCTTTGGCTGTCGCCAGTCGATACCTTCCATCAGCATCGCCAGTTGCGCCGGCGTCAGGAACACTTTGCCATCGCGGGCTGAGGGCCAGGCGAAGCGACCACGTTCCAGTCGCTTTGTCAGCAGGCACAGACCATCGCCGGTGGACCAGAGCAGTTTTACCTGACTGCCGCTGCGTCCCCGGAAGATGAAGACGTGGCCGGACATCGGGTCATCTTTCAGCGCGGTCTGCACCTTTGCGGCGAGGCCATTGAAGCCGTTGCGCATATCGGTGATACCGGCAACCAGCCAGATTTTTGTGCCTGCGGGAAGATTTATCATACCGGCCCCCGCATCAGTTCGCGCAGGACAGTGCTCATGAGTTCAGCAGAGGGATGAGTCAGTGTTATTTCTCCTCCCCGACATTTTATGTGGCAGGTAGCGGGAGGAGAGCAGGATGGTAGTTCGAAGGTTGGGAGAGAAGAGCCCGCCTGAAGCTGCACGGGTATCAGGGCAGGAAGCGACGATGAGTTTTTTCGGGGCCGACAGACCCGCCCTTCACGCTGCCAGAGCCTTATCCATTTAAAGAGCAGGTTATCATTGACGTCATGTTTCCGGGCCAGTGCGGCAATACTGCCTTCTTCTTCAAGAGCCAGCCTGACCAGTTCCATTTTGAATTCAGGGGAATAGTGTTTCCGGGGAAGTCTTTCTTTAGCGCGCATGAGGTGTCCACCTGCAAAATAAGTGGGTGCTTAAGTTACAGGATCCTGGATTCGGGACCAGACGGTACTCAGACGACGCTTACAGATAAAGCGCGGTGAAGTGGGGTCTTTGATAAAATTCGCGACGATGATGCTGGCAATAATCACCCCGCCAAATACAGGTACCTGAGTCCAGGCATACATACCGGGTGACATCCCGCCATCCTCAATCAGGATCACCGGAGAGAGCGCGACCCAGGTAATCATCGGCAGGTTACCGAATGACAGGGCCAGGGCACCCGTCAGTACCACCGGATGTCTGAAGGCGCTGATAAAATCGGATAATACATCTCCAGGATGAAACCCCTGGCCCTGACGTTTGACTGTCTCCGGCATTTTAATCATCAACATGACCCAGGCCATCAGACTCATCCCTCCGATGATCGCAAATAACAGCTTCCAGTGCATAAAGGACATCAGAGCTGCTCCAGCCAGTGGGCCGATGACAGGCGCAAGCAATACGATTGAGGTCAGAGCAGCCATGATACGGATGGAATCCTTTTCATCAAAGGCCTCCTGTATTGACACATAACCAACGGTGGAGATGAAGCAAATACTGGTTCCCTGTATAAAACGGGCAATAAAATATTGCTCGATCGTGGTGACAAACATCATGCCCAGACAGGCCAGGGCAAAGATCATTGCACCAGTGAGCAGGACGGGACGGCGACCAATCCGGTCAGAGAGAGGACCGAGGAGCCACTGGAGCGCCAGACCTCCGGCCATATAAAGACTGACAGAGGCAGGCGCGAGAGTGATATCAGCCTGAAGCTCACGGATGATGTGGATGATGCCCGGCTGGATGAGATCCGTGGTCAGATAGGCTGAAAAATCGTAGATGACCATCGCCAGTGGAAATAATAGAACGCTGCCATACCTGTTAAGGCGTCCCGTAAATGGCTTCATAAACGGGTTCTCCGTTTTTTATAACCCCTTGATTTTAATCAACTCAGATCGTGCAGTTCTTTATCCATCGCAGGAGTCAGTCTGAGATCAAGAAATTCTACCTCCAACCCCTGGCGCTGAGGTGTACAACACATGACGCCCGTTCTTACTGGGCCCATGGGAAAATGACATAAGCGAAGTAATGGCCAGTGCTGTCCATCTGAGGAGTACTGCAATCGTAACGCATCTTTTTTACGGGTCAGACGCAGCCAGAATTCCTTCGGATCCCCGGGAAAGAGTCCTGTAGCCCAGTCGGAATATCCCTGCGTGAGTACACTCCCGATTGCAGGTGCTCCATCGTTAAATTCGATGCCAGCTTTGAGCCAGTGCTGTTCGTCAGAGAGAATCATAATTCCGGCCTGGTCATAGAGTGTGGTGAAGTCTGCGCGGATCCTGACCTGAAAAGTAAAATCATCTGTTACGTCAGTGGCGTAGATATGACCTGAAAAACGCTCAAACCCGTACCAGGTATGACGCCAGAAATCGGTGTGATCATCAGTGATTACCGACAGGGTATTATTCCCGTAGTGCCATTTAGCGGGCTCATTGATCCATTCAAACTTGCAACTCATCATTATTCTCCTGTCATCCGGAATGCAGCATAACGATAGTTTAAAATGTCAGTTCCATCTCAAACTGGCATAACGGTTCAGCCTGATAACCCGCCGCAGTAAATAATGGTGCCAGCATTTCTGGCATAGATACATCAGCATTGTTTTGCCAGTCCCTGGCTCCGGTACTCGGGCAGCACACCAAATTCGGTCAGATGCGCTTTGTCCATTCTGTGGGTTACGATGGCTATTGCCACCGGGTTATCATTGATCAGTCAGACAAACGAGTCTTTAGCTGATACCGGAATAACGGTCATAGATAAAGCTCTACATTGCGGTTTTCGGGAGCTACAGGGGGAAAATATGCTCCCTGTTTTCTCAGACAGTGAAGCTGATTTCTACAGAGCGGGCACTGCGATCGCCCTCACCATGGTAAACAGCTTCAATATTGTTACCGTCCGGATCCAGAACAAAAGCGGCATAGTATCCGGGATGGTAGGTTCGTTCGGCGGGGGCGCCGTTATCACGTCCGCCATGATTTAGCGCTGCGCGGTAAAATGCGTCCACCGATTCACGGTCTGTGGCCTGAAAGGCCAGATGGTGCCGTCCTGTAGGCACCCCTCCAGCCCCCGAACTTTTTACCGATGAAATGACCAGTTCGTCAGCCCAGATATAATCGTCATCTGTGATAACCAGGGGGATCTTAAGTTCCGCCAGCACAGCAGTGTAAAATGCTTTGCTTGCGTCAAAGTTGTTTACCACGAGCTGGATATGGTCGATAAGTCTGCCACGATGAAGCGTATAGTTTTCCACGGCTCATTTCCTTATTCACACTCTGTCAGTCAGGCCTGTATCTGTGAAATTGAACAAAGGTACAACCCTACGTATAACTTATATTGCTGAAAAAATACGTTAATATTTGTGCTCTGTACCCGACAGGTATCAGAAAATCATTCCAGATTGAGTCTTTGGACAGGAATTACTATTCTGCTATTCGCTTAAGAGCAGGCTCTCAATTGCCAGTTGTAAAATAAATAGCAGAGATGAGATGAGAGCAAGCCATTTTAGGGGGCGCAGTTTACGTTCAGGTATAGAGAGCGTATGGAGTATGGCATGACGCTTCATTTTATTGAGTGGCATGCTACCTCCTTGAAAAAGAGCCGCCTGCGCAGGCGGCTAAGCAATGAAAACAAGAGTTATTCCACAAACCAGGTCACTGTGAGCAAGGCCAGTTGTCATGGGGCTAACATAACGGTTGGGACGGTAGGAAAAAAGGCCACGGGTGGCCAAAAGTTTTCCATTTCGAGTCGACAGCTTCCTCCAGGAGTGCTGTTCGTTTGTTAGCCAGAACAGCTTAACGGATAAAAGCAGTATCTCCATGTTAAATGAGTGGTTGTTTAGCGTTTATTTAAACAATGCCGATCAAATAATACGTACTCAAATAATAAACCGAGCAGGACTATCCAGTCCTGCTAATTGACATGCGTTCATGAGAACTGGAGAAATAATTCCTTCTGATGTGCCACAATGCAATCACACCCCGGTCAGGAGATTCCCGGGTTTAAGTAGCGTGATTAACCGGCACTGTATCTGAAAGTTATCACTTAACGAATAACGGCGTTCTTTTTTCAGCGAACTGAAGAACGATTTGACCACCGCAGTATCCCAGCAGTTACTACGTCGGCTCATACTGGAGGCCAGGTTATTGGTCCAACAGAACCGCCGCCAGTCGCCACTGTCGTACTGGCTGCCCTGGTCTGAGTGCACGATAACCTCGTCGTCAGGTTTATGTCGCCAGACTGCAATCAGCAGCGCATCCAGTGCTAGCGAGTGGTTCACTTGCTTAATTATGCCTGATACATTGCATTGACAGCTCCGTCTGTAACGTTACACTAAACCGTTGTAGTTCATAATTCCTGAGAAGATGGCGATGCCGGGTATGTGTGTCTTCCGCCATTCATCGATTGCCGCAAAGGAGATGTATGGCGAATATTCGTGATGTCGCAAAGCATGCTGGCGTTTCCGTCAGTACGGTATCCAATGTGCTCAACGGTCGGACCGATCAAATGCGGGCTGAAACCCTGGCGCGTATCCAGCAGAGCATGCAGACGCTGAATTACTTTCCAAACCGGGTGGCGCAACAGCTCAAGACCGGTCAGGCCAAAATGATTGGTTTGCTGGTGCCGTCCATTGTGAATCCCAGCTTTGCTGCCCTGGCCCGTGAAGTCGATCTGGCCGCCAAAAAGCGCCAACTGCGGGTGCTGATTGGAAATACCTACCGACAAATTGAAGAAGAAGAAGCCTTTCTGGACGACATGTTTTCCCACGGCGTCCGCGGGATTATCGTTGCCGCCTGCGATATTGAAAAAGCGCATTTTGCGCAAGCGGCCGAGCAGGGCATGGTGATGGTGAACTATGATGGCCGTATGCCTGTGCGTGCTCAGTCGGGTCATTTTGCGCTGGACAGTGTATCAATGGATAACATTGAGGCCGGGCGAATGGCAGCAGAACACCTGATTGCACAGGGGTGCCGTCGCCTCGCGTTTGCCACGGTGGAAGGGATGACCCCCAGCCGTGCGCACAAAATTGAGGGCTTTCTCCGCGCGGTGCAAGACCACGGGCTTTATCGGGAAGGAATGATCGTTGAAGGCCAGGCCATGGCGGCCTATGGCGACACAGAAATGACAGAACTCGGGCGGGCGCTGGCGTTAAAAATCAGCCAGCAGCCGGTGTTCCCGGATGGTATTGTCGCGATCAACGATGCGTTGGGCATTGGGCTGATGGCTGGTCTGCATCAGGCCGGGATCCATGTGCCGGAACAGATCTCTATTGTGGGCATCGACAATATTCCGCTCTCCGGACTGGTTTTCCCTGGCCTGACGTCCATCATGCCGCCGCTTCGGGAGATGGCAGAAGTGATGGTGGAGCGGTTGATCGAGCGGACTGAAAATCCGGCCATTCCGCCAGAGGAGTTTCTGTTCCCTCCGTCGCTGGTTTCCCGACAATCGGTACAGTAGCGGCGAGGCACGAGAAGAACGATACGTTCTTCTCGCTCTGTCATACCAGCGTTGGGGCTACGGTCAGCAGAATATTGGCGAAGCGGCGGGTTTCGCCGGAGGCGATGACCAGGAGCGTGTCAGACGATTTGGCCAGCGAATAAAACGCGTTACGTTCAACATGTTCAACTTCGATCGCCTCAGAAAGCATGCCACGGTATTCACGCTCGACCGTATTATCAAAATCCGCCGGGCTTGCCATTAACGTGGCTTTTTCCACATTAATATAGCCAAGGATTTTCTCCAGAATGACGACGCTCCCGATCATCCCTGGAGTGAAATTAAGCCAGATAATCCGTGCCTGCGCAGAAGTATTGGTTAGAAAAGAGTAATTGGCATCGGTGATTAAAATATTCGCCTTGTGTCCGCACTGTGCCAGCGCCTGTAATAAATCAGGATGAATAATATCTGACTTGATCATATGTCATACCTTTTAAAACTGGCGGGCATTATCGCCCGCCGCATTTTTATGCCCGGTAAATACCGCCGTTAATATCGATGGTGGCACCGGAAACGAAGCCATCATATTCAGAAGCGAGGAAACAGATGACCCTTGCCACATCTTCCGGGGTGCCCGCGCGTCCCAGAGGAATGGCCTGGATTGTCTGCTCGGCAGAGGCCTGCGTAGTATGCTGATTATGAAAACGCGTGCCGAGAATCAGTCCCGGCGCAACGGCATTGACGCGGATGCCGTGTTCACCGAGCTCCGCGGCAAGCGAGCGAGTCCAGGTCAGCACCGCGCCTTTGGTGGTGGAGTAGACCAGAGAACCCGCATGGCCGCCAGAGCGCCCGGCCAGGGAGGCCAGGTTAACAATACTGGCGCCGTCTGGCGCGGCCTTCAGCCACGGTAATGCCTGCTGAGTGACATTCAGCATCGTCGTCATATTGACGTCGATCACCGTGCGCCAGAAATGTGGCTCAATCTCACCCAGCCATTTGCGGGCAATAATGCCGCCAACGTTATTGATCAGAATATCGATACCGCCGAGGAATTCCGCTGCCTGTGCCACACAGCGGGCTGCATCTTCTTCATCGGTTAAATCGGCGAAACCACAGGCCGCGCGACAGCCTTGCTGTTCGGCGAGCGCCATTAATTCCCGTGGGCCTTCTTCGCCACTGAAATAATGAATATAAATATCGCATCCCGCCTCAATCAGTTTTTTCGCGCTCTCTTTACCAATGCCTTGTTCTGCACCTGTAATAAACGCTTTTTTACCCGTTAATAATCCCATTTCATACTCCCATTATTCATATTTAAACGGCATCAGGTAATGACGTGACATCGTTTTACCGTTTTTTGTGCGTGGATATCCCTGCCACCTGAGCGTGGCAAATACAGGACTTCATTATCAGTAGCCGGCCAGTCCGGGCAGCCAGGTGGTTAATGGTGGCGCCATGGCGACAATAATGATGCCGACAAAAACCACCGCCAGATATTTCGCCATCGGTTTGATGACGTGCTTCATCTCCACGCCACAAATGGCGCAGGTGGTATAGAGACCCAGGCCGATCGGCGGTGAGAACAGACCAAAGCCCATCGCCATGATCATCACAATGCCAAAGTGCAGCGGGTTAAAGCCAAGCTGAATGGCTATTGGCACCAGAATCGGGGCGAAAATGATCAGCGCAGGCGCACCTTCAAGAACCGCGCCAAAGATGATCAGAATAACAATGGTCAATATCAGGAACAGCCAGGCCCCTTGCTCCATGCCAATGCCAACCAGCAGTTCAGCGATCTGTTGTGGGATCATTTGAATGGTCAGGGCATAAGAAAGGCTGGTCGCACAGGCCACGATGAACAGCAAGACGCCGGACATTGCCGCAATATCAACGAACATTTTCACTGTGGCTTTCAGCGTCAGCTCACCAAACGCCAGGCGACCCACCACAATGGCGTAGATCACTGCGAAGGCGGAAATTTCCGTGGAGGTGGCGATCCCCATCATGACCCCGCGGCCAATCATGAAGATCATGACCAGACCGACAGCGGCACCGAGGTAAAGCTGAGTCCGCGGGCGTAATACCGGATAGGCTTCGCTGACGTTAATTTTCCCGCCGAAACGGTTGGCGGCGACCATTAACAGCACCAACAGGCAAGCTGCAGGGATGAGGCCTGCGATAAACAACGCGCCGATGGAAATATTGGCGACAAAGCCCATCACGATCAGGTTCACGCAGGGTGGAATGGTTTCCGCCATTACCGCGGAGGCGGCAAATACCCCGGCGGCTTCTTCGCTGTCCTGCTTCGCGCGACGTACCGCAGGCATTAACACTCCGCCGACGGCGGCCACATCCGCCAGTTTGGAACCGGAGATGCCTGAGAAAAAGGCCATCGACAGTACGGTGGTCATGTTCAGACCGCCGCGAAAGCGTCCCATACCACGCACAATCAGTTCGACCAGACGCGTGGACATGCCGTTGATTTCCATTGCCGCTCCGGCGAGCAAGAAGAACGGAATCGCCAACAGAACAAAGTGGTCAACGCCCGCCGCTACCTGCTGGGAGAAAAAGACAAACGGCAGGGAAGGGTCGCAGATAAAAAAGACCATTGCCGACATGCCGAGTGTGAAGGCGATTGGCACACCGGCCAGAATGCCAAGCACGAAGCAAATCAGCATCAGGCCCGCCGCCGCGCTGGCCGGATCGGCCATCAGCGACAGTTTCAGATAACCCAGCGCCGCCAGCACAATGATCCCTGCGCCGCTAAGCAACACCACTTTTGTGCGTTCATGCAGCGCATGTTCCAGCGCAGCCACCATCATCACCACGGAACCGATTAATACCGGAATCACGTAAATGGTCTGCGGCAGGCCCGTCTCGGTGGTTTGCAGTCGCGCGGCCTGCACCAGATCGTAACTGGAAACGACCAGTCCAACGGAGACCAGAAACAGGATCCAGCGGCTGGCATGAACAACGTAAGGGCGAACGCTTTCAGGCAGGAAGCGTAAGAACAGATCGACGCCAATGTGTCCGCCTCGGCCGGTTGAGGTGGCGACGCCAAAAAAGACCAGCGCAATCATCAACGCTCGCGCCACCTCTTCCGCCCAGTGGATCGGTGAATGCAGGGCGTAGCGCCAGATCACCGAAGCAAATACCACCAGCACGTTGATAAACAACACCAGCGCTCCGGCCCAGGACGTTAACGTGGTCAGAAATCGACTCAGCCGCCCCAACAGCGTCAACAAAGACTTTTCATCCTTTGTTTTCATCGGGATATCAGCCATGATGAACTCCTTTCATGGTTTGTGTGGGCAACATCGCCGACCCGCTAAACGCCACAGGCCGACGATGCTCGGCTTATGGTTTGTCGCTCGGCGCGGCGGCGCTGATCTCGTCCACCATCGGTTTCAGATCCGGGTATTTATCCAGGAAGGCTTTCCAGACAGGCTGTACGGCCTGTGCGAAGAACGCGCGATCGGTTTCCCGGAAAGTGACGCCTTTCGCCTCCAGGTTTTTAATCGCTTCCAGTTCTTTCTGGCTGGCCTGCTGGCGTTCGTATTCCGTGGCCTCTTTCGCTGCGGCCAGCACGTCGGCACGTAATGACTCTGGGATCTGCTCGAAGCTCTTCTTGTTCATGGCAATCATCAGCGGGTTATAGCTATGGCGGGTCAGCGTGCCATTTTTGATGATTTCATAATATTTGCTGGCATAGATGGTGGGCGCATCATGCTCGACGCCATCGATCACGCCCATTTGCAGGCTGGAATAGACTTCTCCGCCCGGCATGGGAATGGCCACCGCCCCCATGTGATTCAGCGTGGCGATAAAGTTAGGCACCGGCAGTACGCGGATTTTCAGATTCTTTAAATCCTCCGGCTTTTCAATTGCCTTTTTGGTGTACACGTTGCGCGCGCCAAGGTTATAGCCATAGCCCAGCACCATTACGTTTGCTTTATCCATCATCAGTTTAGAAAGCTGCTCACCGGCTTTGCCGTCCAGCGCTTTCCCGACCTGGTCATAGTCTTTAAACAGATATCCCAGATCCAGCACACCGACTTCCGGCACCAGCGTGGCCCAGATTGAGGTCCCTGAAATCATCATGTTAATGGCGCCGATACGGACCTGCTGTGTTGCATCGGCTTCTTTTCCCAGCATGGCGTTGGCAAAGTAATTAAGCTTAATCTGTCCTTTTAACTTCTCGTTTTTATTAAGGTTTTCCTGGAAGCGGTTGAACCAAATATAGTGCGCAGAGGAGTCATCTCCTGGCAGAGACGAGTAAACACGAAAATTGATTGCTGCCTGTGCTGAAGTGCTCAGCACACTGCCTGCAATCAGGGCGCTACTGAGGCAAGCGAGTGCCAGAAAACGTCTGGCTGAACGAAACGGGGTTGTTTTCATCATGATTATCCTTTCTCACAGTGTAGAGGTCGTGATAACGCCATCTGGCAAGGTGGACGCAGCCAGCTGGTTTAACGAAAAAGTCGCTGATTCTGTTTTCTGTAACGTTTTAGTGTAACGTTACAGACGCTATCCGACTCACTGTGCAAATGCAATATGCTTCCTTTCATCAAGATGAGTGATATGTGAATTTTGTGGCGGGTATCGCTAATTTCCGGGCGCGTGTTACAAAACCGAAACGGGGTGTTCGCTGTTTAGTCACTGTTTAGTGAGACAGGCTACAGAAACCGGTACGTCGTTGGTGCCCGGGAGCGCAGACAGCAGTCTGTGTAAACCGATTCGCGTCTGTCAGGTGATAACTTTTACGCATAGCTGCTTAGAAAATGGCATTTTTTACATAAGCATCAAGGTGATAGTGTCAATTGAAATGACAGAGAAAGCACGGTGCAGATGATGAAACATACCATTGGGATTCTGGGCGGCATGGGGCCCGCAGCAACGGCGGACATGCTGGAAAAATTTGTTGAATTGCGCAGCGCCAACTGCGATCAGCAACATATCCCGCTCATCGTTAGCTCAATCCCGGACATTCCCGATCGTACAGCCTGTCTGCTTTCTGGCGGCCCCTCTCCCTTGCACTATCTGGAGCGTTATCTGCATATGCTGGAAGATGCAGGGGCTGAGTGTATCGTCATACCCTGTAACACCGCACACTACTGGTTTGATGATTTACGGGCAGTGGCAAAGGCGGAAATGATCAGCATTCTGGATGCCACGCTGAGTGAAATTCCTCCCGGCGTGACTCGCGTCGGCCTGCTGGCAACAAACGCCACGCTTGCGACAGGGTTATACCAGAAAAAAATGACTGCGCAGGGGCTCTCACTGATTCAGCCGGAAGAGGCGGGGCAGGCGCAGGTGATGCAGGCAATTTACGCATTGAAAAGCGGAGATAAAGCCACCGCGCAAAGGTTGCTGTTTCCACAAATTGAGCGACTGATTTCCCATGGTGCGCAGATCATTATTATGGGCTGCACCGAGATCCCGTTAATTGTGGCCGGGCATGAGAGCAATTTTGGGTGCCGGTTTATTGACTCAACCGCGTCTCTGGTACACGCCGCCATTCGCTGGTATGAGTCATGGCCAGATACGCAGATGGATGAGCCTGTGCAGCAGGTTGCCTGCGTTTGAATTGCGCTCAGGGGACAGTATGCAGATGGTGCAGTTCTTTCCAGAACCGCTCCGCCAGGGGCGTCATCCGCGTATCCATCCGGTAAGCATAAGCCTGAATAGGAATAATCAGCTCGTCCTGGTTCAGCACAATGAGCTGTCGATTACGAATCTCCTGACGAATCGCATACTCCGGGAGCCAGGCGATTCCACAACCGTCCAGCGCAACCTGCTTAAGCAATTCACTCATCGAAGAGACAAAAAATGTACTGAAACTCAGCTCGGTATAGCGGGTTAACGTTCGGTTGATAAGCCGCCCCATATAGGAGTTCTGGCTATAGTTGAGCAACGGGAACGCGGGTTGGTCGAGTGTGTATCGCGGTTTTCCGTTTTCATCGCTTGCACAGACGGGAAACAGTTGTGACTCAAACAAGTGAATATTGGCAAACGGTGGCTGGAGCAGGTTTTCGTCATAATAAGAGAAGATAAAGTCGCTTTGCCCCTCCCGCAACATATCGACCGCCTGATCGACATCGATCGCCTCAACCGACCAGGTAAACTGGGTTGGCATCTGGCTGACGATACCGGGTAACAGCCCCAGTGAAAGGGAGTGCGCAGCGGCAATCTTAATTTTACGCAGTGTGAAATCGCTGCCGCCACGGAGTTCAGCCAGGTTACTTTCCAGCTGTTGTAGCAGATGACGTATCTGAGAGTGAAAGATTTTGCCCTGTTCGGAGAGTTGCAGTGGCGAGACCTGACGATTGAACAATTCAACCCCGACCGCGTTTTCCAGGGCGCGAATACGACGGCTGAAGGCGGGTTGCGAGACATTACGAATAATCGCGGCCTGGGAGAAGTTTCGGCACTTTTCCAGCGTCAGAAAGTCATAAAGCCATTTCGTTTCAATGTTATACAAACCTGCACCACTCACATCCATTTATCATCACCTGTCAGCCGTCTGTCTGCGCCATTTTACGGGCATTCACACGGCTGACAACCGATTGCGCTTACTCGAAAGACCCCTTCACGCAGGCTTTCCCGTCAACCACCATGCGTTTGCCGTGAGCATAAACCTGCTCAATACACAATTCCGGCGTCATCACCAGCAGGTCGGCATCCTTACCGGGGGCGATTTCGCCTTTAGTGGACAGGTTAAGAAAGGTAGCCACACTGGTCGTCAACGGACGCAGTGCGTCGGTCAGAGTAAATCCGTAATCGTTGATTAGCGATTGCACGGTTTCAAGCAAGCTCTCGAAGCCCGCCACGCCAATTCCGGTGAGTTTTCCGGCATCATCAAACAACGGCTGACTACCATTACCATCAGAACTGACCGTTATCCGGGCAAGCGGTACACCGGCTTTGACTGCGCGAGCAACCCCCTCAGCCGGTGCAACCGGATCGGGGATACCGCTGGTGATGTCGATGGTGCCGCCCTTGAGCGCAAAGGCCAGTGCTTCTTCGAACAACGCCTCATTGCGGTTTACGTGGGTGGGAAGCAGCTTACTCATCGGCACATCGCTATTTTCGAGAATGTCGTACAGCGGTTTGAGCCCCTTTTTACTGTCGCCCATATGGAACACGCTGACACCCGGTTTGCCGCCCAGCAGGCCACCCACACGAGATTCTGCTGCCATGTTTGCCAGTTGATAATCGCCAGGCGCGGCAGAGCGGTGGTCAGAGACGGCGCATTTTACGCCGATAACGCGATCGATCAGCGCCACATCTTTTTCGACGGAACCGGTGATCGTCGGTGAAGGGACATGATAAGCGCCGGTTAGCATCCAGGCGGTGATCCCTTCTTCATTCAGCGCTCGGGTTTTCGCCAGCAGTGATTCCGGATGACGGGTTACGGAGTCGGTGCCGAGCAAACCAATGACGGTCGTGACCCCGGCTTCGGTCAGTCTGCTCAGTCTGACTTCTGGTGTTCGGGTCGTGGGGCCCGCTTCACCACCGCCGCCAATCAGGTGTACATGCTGATCGATAAAGCCAGGACACAGGATCCGTCCCTGGAGATTGATAACCTTACAATCCGGCACAATGTGAGGCGAGATATCGCGTGCAACGGCAATAATCTTGCCGTTGGCGAGAAACACGTCGCAAATCCCCTGATCTTCAGGGGTATAAAGGTGCGCACCTTGCAGTAACGTAAATTCTGCGAAGGATAAATCAGGCATGATAATTCCCTTTTTAAACAATAAGCTGCATAACCCAGATCGACAGTAATGCGTTGATGGCACATACCGCAATGATGTGGGGGTAATATTTGGCGTTCACTTCGGCGGTACCGAGGCAGCGACCCACGTTTTGTACCGGGTTACCCATCAGGTATATCGCCGGGAGCAGAACCGTGACGTCGTGACCATTTAATGCTCCTGCAGTGAGCAAACTGGCGGAAACGCCTACCGCGCCGCCCATACTCATCAGCGACGCTAACAGCACGGTGGCGGCTTCACCAGGAAGTCCCCAAAGTGCCATGACGGGCTGACAAATGTGTCCAACCCAGTCAAGTAAACCGGTGATTTTCAGCGCCTGAATAATGACGAACGCCATCACCACGTTTGGCAGCAGGTTAGTGGTGGCAATTGTAAAGCCGCGGCGGGCACCGTCGATAAACATGTCCATGACATTTTTGCGTACCTGAGTGGTCATGCTTGTGCTCCTTGCGTTGGGTTACGGCGTTCTTCAAAGTTGATCCAGATACGTAGCAGGTTGGCGCCGACAAATTTAAACACCAGAATCACGGCCAGCGGGACGATAACAGACGTTCCCAGAAACGCGAAGACGGCAACGCCAGAGGAAAAATAGTTGGTAATAATCGCGCTGCCGCTGGTCTGGTATGCGGCAAAAATGACTTTATCGCGCTCGGTGATTTCACCATCCTGCGCCAGTTCTTTCGTCATACCTGCAGCCGCATCGGTATTTTGTAAGTTAGCGATAAGCGCCAGCGAGCAGATGCCCGGAATGCCCAACAGCGGCTTCAGGATCGGCGTCATCAGTTGTTGCGCCGCACGCAATCCGCCAAGACCGTCGGTGATAGAAATAATGCCCAGTGACAAAATGACTGACGGCGCAAGTTCCAGCGCGAAAAGAAAACCATCTTTTGCGCCCGTACCGCCCGCGCCCCGGAAGGTGACGGTCGTTTGTGCCGCGCCATTCGCGATCTGACCAAACGAACCGTTCAGCACGCTAAAATCAAAAACACGCCACCAACCTTCCGTTCCGGAAAATACGCCGGAAAAGAAAATGATGGTCAGAAAAAATGCCAGATATCCCTTAAGTCCGACCTTTTCTGTTGCAAGCGGCAGCGCCGCCTGTTCCCCTTGTTGCGCCATAGCGAACCCCGTTTTTTTTTTTGATAATGTGTGTTTGTTGCGACAGGCCAGAAGTGGCCCGAACTCAATGACCTTACCAGCCATAGGGATATGGGGAAAATGCCAGAATGTTTCGCGCTATGCGTTTCTTGCATAGGGTGACAGAAATATCAGGATTAAAACGACCCGCCAATTTCTGCCTCGTTTTAACATTGCCAGATAATTTCTTTTCCATTTTTGTAAGGATAGTGGATTCAACGGCATGGTTTTAAACATTCAGAACATCGCTTCATGATGTGCAATAGCCTCAGTCATCACGATCGCATATGAGTGAGTATCCAGTGAAATATATACAGCCAGGGTGGGGGAAGTGATGAGAACAGTGAAGTACTCCGCACGACAAAGGTTAATGTAGAGGGTAATCTACCGTATCGTTTACGCTATTATTAATGACATAGCGTGTTTAGAACATCACGATCTTTGGGGGAATTATGAGTGGAATGCGTTCCCGCACGGCAATTATCGTGGACGACCATCCTCTGGCGCGTATGGCTATTCGTGGTGTACTGGAGAAAGATCGCGTTACGGTTCTCGGAGAGTATGAGGACGGGGCGATTGCGCTGAAGAGTTTGCTAAAAACGACTGCGGATATTGTGGTTATTGACGTTGAGATCCCCGGCGTCAATGGGGTAGAGCTGGTGGAGAAACTCAGAGCGAATCACTATCACGGCGTGTTAGTGGTCGTCTCAGCGAAAAACGATCGTTACTTCAGCAAGCGCTGTGCACAGGCGGGAGCGAACGCGTTTATCAGTAAAAAGCAGAACATGGATAATATCCTGGCGGCCATTAATGCCGCACAGAATGGGTATACCTATTTTCCATTTTTCTCCGAAGAAGCCTCCGAAATCCTCACCGATGCGCAGCGTCTGGAATCCCTTTCGACACAAGAGATGAAAGTCATGGGGCATGTGCTTAACGGTCTGGACAATTCGCAAATTGGTGAGGCGATGCATATTAGTGGTAAAACCGTCAGTACTTATAAAACGCGGCTCATGGAAAAACTCGGCTGTAAATCATTAATCGAACTGCTCTCGTTTGCTCATCAGAATAAGCTGACATGATGATAAATAAATGGCTGATGGCGGTGCTCATTATTTTATCCATCGGCGGGCGTGCTGTTTACGCACAACTAAGGAAGGTGCGAACAAGTTCCTGATATGAGATCATCATATTCATCCGGAGCGCATCCCAGAGGGACATCATGAGCCATCAACTCACCTTCGCCGATAGTGAATTCAGCACTAAGCGCCGTCAGACCCGAAAAGAGATTTTCCTCTCCCGCATGGAGCAGATTCTGCCATGGCAGAATATGACCGCTGTCATCGAGCCGTTTTATCCCAAGGCGGGCAATGGCCGACGGCCCTATCCGCTGGAGACCATGCTGCGTATTCACTGCATGCAGCATTGGTACAACCTGAGCGACGGTGCCATGGAAGATGCCCTGTACGAAATCGCCTCCATGCGCCTGTTTGCCCGATTATCCCTGGATAGCGCCCTGCCGGATCGCACCACCATCATGAATTTCCGCCACCTGCTCGAGCAGCATCAACTGGCCCGTCAATTGTTCAAGACCATCAATCGCTGGCTGGCCGAAGCAGGCGTCATGATGACCCA